>JASHUW010000489.1 GCA_030039815.1 Alphaproteobacteria bacterium | reverse complement strand
TCCTGGACACGCCGGTGAAGCGCTACTCGAGCGGCATGTACATCCGCCTGGCGTTCTCCGTCGCGGCGCACCTGGACCTCGACGTGCTGATGGTCGACGAGGTGCTCGCGGTCGGCGACGCGGCGTTTCAGCGCAAATGCCTCGGCAAGATGTCGCAAGTCGCGCAGGGCGGCCGCACGGTGCTGTTCGTCAGCCACAACATGGGCGCGATCCGCCGGCTGACCTCGCGCTGCCTGCTGCTCGACAAGGGCGCGCTGCGCGCCGACGCGCCGGCGGCCGAAGCCGTCGAGCTGTACATGGCGCACGCCGCCGAGGGGATCGAATGCGGCGTCTTCGTCCGCGCCGAAGCGCCGCCCGAGAACCGCCCGTTCCACGTCCGCCAGGTGACGACCCGCCGCGACCCCGACGCCGAGCCCGTCAACCAATTCGATTGCGACCAGGAATTTGTCATCTGCGTCGACTACACCGCGACGCGCCGCGTGCCGGGCCTTTACGGCTATATCAACCTGCTGCGCTCCGACGGCTCGGTGATCTACGAAGGCGACAGCCGCGATCCCGGAACCAATTCGCTCGACGGCATCGAGGCCGGCCCCGGCACGCTGCTCATCAAGATTCCGCCGCGCATCCTCGGCGCGGGCAGCTATCAGATCTACTTGTCTTTCGCCTCGCCGCTCGATCCGGCTGGGCCTGGCATCGATGTGTCGGGAATCGTCGGTCAGTTCGTTGTCGACGACAGCCGGACGCTGCGCGGCAACCGCCGCAATGGGTACCTTTCGACGATCCTCGACTGGCAGCGGACGGCGGCCTGGCCATGAGCGTGCTCGCGGGGGCCAACATCCTCGTGACCGGCGGCACCGGCTCGTTCGGCCATGCTTTTGTCGCGATGACGCTGGCGACGCACAACCCGCGGCGGCTCGTCGTCTATTCGCGCGACGAGATGAAGCAGGCCGAAATGGCCCGGCGCTTCGCGAACGACCCTCGCGTGCGCTTCTTTATCGGCGACGTGCGCGACCGCGACCGGCTCAACCGGGCACTTGATGGCGTCGAGTATGTCGTCCACGCCGCCGCGCTGAAGATCGTGCCGGCGGCGGAGTACAACCCCTTCGAGTACGTCAAGACCAACATCATCGGCGCGATGAACGTCATCGACGCCTGCATCGACAAGCAGGTAAAGCGGGTGATCGCGCTGTCGACCGACAAGGCGTCGAGCCCGGTCAACCTCTACGGCGGCACCAAGCTGGTCGCCGATAAGCTGTTCGTCTCCGGAAACGCCTATGCCGGCGGGCACAGCACCCGCTTCACGGTGGTGCGCTACGGTAACGTGATGGGATCGCGCGGCTCGGTGATCCCCTATTTCCTGTCGCTCGACGGCAAGGATCCTCTTCCGATCACCGACCCGGCCATGACCCGTTTCATGGTCACGCTGGAAGCCGGTGTCGAGCTCGTGTGGCACGCCTTCGAGGACATGGAGGGCGGCGAGATTTACGTGACGAAGGCGCCGTCGATGCGACTCGGCGACATCGCCAGCGCCGTCGCTCCGGCGGCCGAGCAGCAGATCGTCGGCGTTCGCCCCGGCGAAAAACTGCACGAGCAGCTGATCGGCGCCGACGACGCCCTCCACACCTACGAGTACGAGCGCTGCTACAAGATCCTGCCGGCCATCGACGCGCCGGGCAATGACGGCCGGATCAAGGGCGGGCGCAAGGTCGACCCGGGTTTCGCCTACACCTCGGACCGCAACAGCGAGTGGATGTCGATCGAGGCGCTGCGCGATTGGATCGCCGCCAATCGCGCCGCGCTGACCAGCTGATGAGCAAGCCCCACATCCCTTACGGCCGACAGGACGTCACCGACGACGACACCGCCGCCGTGCTGGAGGTGCTGCGCTCCGACTGGCTGACGCAGGGGCCCGGCGTGCCGAAATTCGAGGCGGCGGTGGCGAGGTATTGCGACGCCGCCCATGCCGTCGCGGTCAACAGCGCCACCTCGGCGCTGCACATCGCCTGCGCCGCGCTGGGGCTCGGCCCCGGCGACCGGCTGTGGACGTCGCCGAACACGTTCCTCGCTTCCGCGACCTGCGCGCTCTATTGCGGCGCCGCGGTCGATTTTGTCGACATCGACCCACGCAGCCGCAACATGAGCGTCGAGGCGCTCGCCGCCAAGCTCACCGAGGCCGACCGCGCCGGCACGCTGCCCAAGATTGTCGTGCCGGTGCACTTCGCCGGGCAATCCTGCGACATGCGGGCGATCCATGAGCTCGGACGGCACTACGGCTTCCGCATCGTCGAAGACGCCGCGCACGCGCTCGGCGGCGCCTATCGCGGCACGCCGGTCGGCAACTGCCGCTATAGCGACATTGCCGTCTTCAGCTTCCATCCGGTGAAGCAGATCACCACCGGCGAAGGCGGCATTGCGCTGACCAACGACCCCGATCTCGCCGCGCGCATGGCGCGGCTGCGCTCGCACGGCACGACGCGCGACGCCGCGCTGATGAAGGGCGAAAGCGAAGGCGCGTGGTACTACCAGATGCTCGAGCTCGGCTGGAATTATCGGATGACCGACATCCAGGCCGCGCTCGGGCTGAGCCAGCTTGGGCGGCTCGATGCCCATGTCGCCCGGCGCGAGGCACTGGCCGCGCGCTATGACCGGCTGCTCGCGAATAGCGGCCTCACCCTGCCGTGGCGCGATCCCGACTGCGCCTCGGCCTGGCATCTTTATGTCGTCGGCTGGAACGAGGCCGCGTTCGGTCTCTCGCGCGCCCAAGCGTTCGCCCGGCTGCGCGCCGCCGGGATCGGCGTCAATGTCCACTACATCCCGGTGCATACCCAGCCCTATTTCCACCGCCTCGGTTTTCGTCGCGGACAGTTCCCGGCCGCCGAAACCTATTACGCCGGCGCGATCACCCTGCCGCTTTACCCGACGATGACCGAGGCGCAGCAGGACCGCGTGGTCGAAACGCTGCGCGGGCTCATGGGATGATCGTCGCCATCATCCCAGCGCGCGGCGGCAGCAGGCGCATCCCGCGCAAGAACATTCGTCCATTCGCCGGACGGCCGATCATCGCCTACTCGATCGCCGCGGCGCGCGAATGCGGTCTTTTCGACCGCGTTATCGTGTCGACCGATGACGACGAAATTGCCGCCGTCGCACGAAACTGCGGCGCCGAAACGCCGTTTGTCCGCCCGGCCGCATGGTCGGACGATCACACTGGCACCGATGCCGTGGTCGCCCATGCGCTGCGCTGGCTCGCCGAGCAGGGGGTGCCTGCCGACGTCGCGTGTTGCATCTACGCCACCGCGCCGTTCATCACCCCCGAGGACTTACGCCGCGGCTACGCGTTGCTGAGCGAGAAAGAGCGGCAATTCGCGTTCTCGGTCTGCGCTTGCGCGATCCCGATCGGGCATGCGCTGCGCCTGCCGGTGGAGGGAGGCGTCGTCCCCCTCTACCCCGACCTCGTCGAGGCGCGCTCGCAGGATCTGGAGGACGCCTACCAGGATGCCGGGCAATTTTATTGGGGCCGCGCGACCGCTTTCCTCAACCGGCTGTCCCCTTACGGCGCGCACACCGCGCCGGTGGTGCTGCCGCGTTGGCGCGTGCACGACATCGATACGCCGGAAGATTGGGAGCACGCCGAGCTGATGTTCGCGGTGCTGGCCGCGCGCGATGCGGGTTCTCTTCCGCGCTGATGCTTCGGTCGCGATCGGCAGCGGGCATGCTGTCCGCTGCGCGACGTTGGCGCAGGCGCTCGTCGCGGCCGGGCATGATGTCGAATTTATCTGCCGCAACCTGCCCGGCGACCTCAACGACTGGCTTACGGCGCGAGGTTTTCGGGTTCACCGCATTGGGGAGCCCCCGGACAGCGACGCTGCCGCCTGCCGTG
>JASHUW010000488.1 GCA_030039815.1 Alphaproteobacteria bacterium | reverse complement strand
ATCGGCGGCCGTCACCTTGGCGGCCGGCTTTCTCAGCGGGGCATTTTCCTTGTCGCCGCTTTTGCGCGTCGCCGCGCCGGTTTCGAGCTGCTTGGTGGTGGTGTCGCTGATCACATCGATGGCCATGTCGACGCGTTTCGACGGATCGGCGGCGGTAAGCTTCGGGCAGGAGGCGAGCAGCGCATCGAGCGAATTCTGTACCGCGTCGTCAATGACGTTGCGCTGGAACTGACCGCCGCGGTAGCTGATCGTCGCCCGCACCGAAAGGCTGATCATGCCATAGAGGCGATCCTCCTCATTGACGCGCAGCGTCTGCGCGCACAGCCGGTCGATCAGCCCAACTGATTCCGGTCCGATCTGCGCCTGCGCCACGCTGCTGCCGGCTGCGCCCGCGACGGCGCCGCAAAACAGCGCCGCGAGGATTGGTCGAGGCCACGCGCGGAAACGATCGAACGGCATAACAATGTCCCCCGAAAACGGGCGGACTTTCCCGCAATCGGCGCGGCGGGACAAGAACCCGCCGCAAGCGCGACCCGCCAGGTGGCGTTTTTCGGCGATTTGCGCCGGTCAGACGGCGGCGATGGGCGGCAACATGGGCTTCGCGGCGTCGTTCGCGAGGCGCAGACCGATTTCACCAACGCGCGCCGAACCCACGGCCAGCGCATCGATGCTGCGCCGCCCGAAGCCGAGCTGCGCCTCGACCGCATCGACCAAGCTGCGTGCTGTCAGCAGAGCCGAGACGCTGTCGCCCGCAGCCGTAAGGCCCGCGCGCACAAGGTCGCTCATCTCGAGCGCCAAGGCCGTCATGTCGGACGCAACAGCTGCCTGCGATTCGCCGATCGAGGCGAGCGTCGCACGATAGGCGGCAAAACACCGGTCCTCACCGCGCGACGGCTCCGGAAGCGGCGCCGGGAGGGCGGATTTTACCTCTGGCTCGGGCAAGACCGACGCCGCTTCGAGCGCCGGTTCGGCGGGCTCGATGGCGGTCGGTGGCTCCGGCGCCGCGCGTTTCGCCTTGGGCTGCTTCTCGTCGCTCATATCGACCCCGCTCGATGCGTTGATTTTGTGCGATGCACAATTACGTAGATCGCCTCCGCGCCGGCAATGTCAACCGGATTTGTGCGACGCACAGCAGTTTGGCGTGGCGCGCGACAAAAGCGCTCGCGCGGTCGGCGATCCGCTTGGAGGGGCGGCCGACCGATTTTGGTGACATCATATTGAATTAACGCGCGTGCCGGCGCGTTTCATTGTCGGCAACGTGGGCTCATCCACGCGATGACTGTCTTTGACAGGGTTTCATCTTTTTTTTACCCTTCGCGCCGCCTGATGAAGGCAGGGGGAGTGTGTGGCGTTTGCTCAGGGGCGGGGGTTAACGTGCCGGCTCAGTCGTTGCTGCTGCGTGGTCATGGCCGCCAAACGAGGCGGTTCGGTTTTTCGGTCGCTGTTTTATTGCTTGCCATCGCCGCCGTGCCGCCACCGGCCAGCGCGGCGCGGGTCGTCGCGGGTCCGGGGGGGCCGATCTATGAAGCGATCGTGCTCGACGCCGATACCGGACAAGTGTTGCGCGAACTGAATCCGGACACGGTCACCTATCCGGCGTCGCTCACCAAGATGATGACGCTGTATCTGACCTTCGAGGCACTCAACCAGGGGCGGTTGACGCTTGACACGTATCTGCCGGTATCCGCCGCGGCGGCGGCGCATGCGCCGTCGCGGTTGGGGCTGCGGCCTGGCGAGTCGGTGACGGTGCGCGACCTCATCCTCGCGATCGTCACCAAATCCGCGAACGATGCGGCGGCCGTGCTGGCCGAGGGACTCGGTGGCAGCGAAGCGGCGTTCGCCCAAATGATGAACCAGAAGGCGGCGCAGCTCGGGATGACCCGCACGCATTACGCCAATGCATCGGGCCTGCCCGATCCCGAGCAGCTGACAACGGCGCGTGACATGGCGCGCCTCGCCTTGGCGCTCTACCGCGATTTCCCGCGCGAATACCGCTATTTCTCGGTTACCAAGTTCGATTTCAACGGCGAGACCGTCACCGGCCACGACCACATGCTCGGCTGGTATCCCGGCGCCGACGGCATCAAGACCGGGTATACCGAAGCCTCGGGCTACAACCTGGCGACGTCCGCCGTGCAGAACGGGCATCGCCTGATCGGGGTGATCCTTGGCGGTCGGACCGTGCATAGCCGCGACGAATCGATGGCCCAGATGCTCGATCTCGGCTTTGGGGACATTGCCCGCCAGCCGGTGCTGGTCGCGCAGCGGCAGCAGGACGCGCCGGCGGGGACGACATCGGTTGCCGCTGCGGCGCCCGCCGCAACCCCGGCGGTCGCGACCCAGCCGGCTCAGCAAGCACCGCGGTCATTCGCCGCCATCGCCGCGGCCTCCGTGGCGCCTGCCGCCCCAGGGACCGATAGGGGCCAGCCGGTTTCCGACGAGCCGGCGGTGCATCCGGCGCAATCAACCGTTGCCGCTGTCGCCAGCGCCGCGCTCGATCATCTCGCGCCGGTCGGCAAGGCGGAGGCCGCGCCGCTAGCGCCGGAGCCGCGCGAGGCCTGGGCCATCCAGCTCGGCGCGTACCATGCCGCAGGGGCGGCGGAGCGGGTCGAGCACGAGGTCGCCGGCCTCGCTTTCGCCAAGGGCAAGCAAACCCAAGTCTTGGCGCCCGTGGGCCGTGAGCGGTTGTACCGCGCGCGGCTGATCTATTTCACCGAGCCAGCGGCGCGCGCCGCGTGCGCCGAGCTGCATCGCCAACGTCTCGCCTGCTCGGTGATGCCGGCGTCGGTCAAGGTCGCCAGCCGCTAGGTTTCAGTCGAGCGCTGCCGCGAGCCCGCTATCGGCGAGCTCGCGGGCGATTTCCCCTTTCAGCCGCGCGAGCCCGGCTTCGGTCGTCGATTCGGCGCGCGCGACGATCACCGCCTGAGTATTCGAGGCGCGGACCAGCCACCAGCCATCGGAGCTTTTGACCCGCACGCCGTCGATGTCGATGACTTCGGCGCCGCGCCGCCGCAGCCGCTCGGCAACCTCGGCCACGATCGCGAATTTGCGCGCCTCGTCGCAATCGAGGCGCAGTTCGGGCGTGTTGAACGTCGTCGGCAGCTCGTCGGCCATTTCGACCAGGCTTTTATCGCTGCGACCCAAGATGCCGAGGAGGCGCACCGCGACGTAGATTGCGTCATCAAACCCATACCAGCGGTCGCCGAAAAAGATATGCCCGCTCATCTCGCCGGCGAGCGGCGCGTTCAGCTCGGCGAGCTTCGCCTTGATCGGCGAGTGCCCGGTCGGCAGCATCACCGGCTTGCCACCGGCGCGGG
Organism: Alphaproteobacteria bacterium; assembly: GCA_030039815.1. Lineage (GTDB taxonomy): Bacteria > Pseudomonadota > Alphaproteobacteria > ATCC43930 > CGMCC-115725 > DATARH01. Next base: position 1,282 of record JASHUW010000488.1, on the reverse strand, counting down.
CGATCTCGGCGAACAGCACATCGCTCGCCTTGACGTCGGCGAGGATCGGCGCGCCGGGATGGCGTTTCAGCACATCGCGCGCCAGCACGATCATCAGCTGATCGCCCCACAGGATGCGGCCCCGGGCATCGACGACGCCGATGCGATCGCCATCGCCGTCAAAGGCGATGCCGAGATCGCAGCCGCGCCGCGCCACCTCCTGCTGCAACTGGACGAGGTTCGCCGGCACGGTCGGGTCGGGGTGATGCGCCGGGAAGCGGCCGTCGATCGCGGCGTTGATGAGGTGATGCGTACCAGGAAGCCGCTCGATCAGCCGCGACACGATCTCGCCGGTCGCTCCGTTGCCGGGATCCCAGGCGACCGTGAGCGGTCGGCCTTCGTCGTAATCGCGCGCGAGCCGTGCGAGGTAGTCGTCGGCGACCGCGTGCTCCTCGACCCGGCCGCTCCGCCCGGACGGTGGGTCGAGCGTCGCCGCCGTGCGACCGAGTTCCTGAATCTGCTCGGCGTAGAACGGCTTGCCGCCGAGCACCATCTTGAAGCCGTTGTGGTCGGGCGGGTTGTGCGAGCCGGTGACCATCAGCCCGCCATCGACGCCGAGTGTCGCGGCGGCGAAATACAGCATCGGCGTCGGCCCGCGGCCGATGCGCACGACATCGACGCCGCCGGCCGTCAGCCCGTCGACCAGCGCGGCTTCAAGCTCGGGCGAAGTCAGTCGTCCATCATAGCCAACCGCCACACGATGCCTTGTCCCCGACGCGCCAACGCGCGCCAGGATCGCGGCGAAGGCGCGGCCGAGTGCCTGCGCGTCCGCGGCGGACAGGGTCGCGCCGACAATGCCGCGAATATCGTATTCGCGCAGGATCGCCGGGTTGAAGCGATGCCCCATGGTCAGCGTCGGTCGGCCCGGTAATCCTGCAGGATGCGGCGCACGCCTTCGCCGAGCTCGGGGTGTTCGAGCCCCAATGCGATATTGGCCTCGAGATAGCCCAGCTTGTCGCCGCAGTCGAAGCGGCGGCCGATGGCGCGGAAGCCGTGGAAATCCTGCCCCTCCGCGATCAGTGCAGCGAGCCCGTCGGTGAGTTGGATCTCGTTGCCGCTGCCGGGCTTTGTGGTTTCGAGATGCGCGAACACCTCGGGTTGGATGATATAGCGGCCAATGATCGTCAAATTCGATGGCGCCTCGGCCGGGTTCGGCTTCTCGACGACGCCTTTGGCGCGTACCAGCCGGCCCTTGTCCTCGACGATGTCGAGCACGCCGTAGCGGTTGGTGTGCTCGCGCGGC
>JASHUW010000487.1 GCA_030039815.1 Alphaproteobacteria bacterium | reverse complement strand
CCGCGCCGCGCCGAGGCCGCTCGTCGTGTTGCTGCTGTTCGGCTTGCATGACGGGCCTGGCCTCGATCTTCGGCCGCTCTACCGAAAGGCACTCCAGCGGATTTTTGCCGAGCGAAAGAGCGAGCTGACCGCAGGCTCCCTCGCGGTAAAGGCGCACCCGGCTGCGAACGGTGCCGAAGAAGCCGCGTTCGTGGACGGCCTGCGCGATGACCTGCCGGTGCCGGTGCTGCCGCTGTTGCACGGGCTCAACCTCGAATTCATGCTGCCGCAATTGCGCCCCGACTATGTGATCGCCGGGCTCTGCGGCGGACTTCCCATCGTGCGCCGGCTCGGCGTCGGACGCGCGATCGCGATCGCCGAGATGATCGATGCGTATCTCGACGAGCATTCCGACGAGCGCGCGGCGGTGCACGAGTTCCTGCGCGGTATCGAGATCTGGTAACGGCGCCGCATGGATGCCGGCTGGGCGCTGCACAACATCAGGATGGCTTGGCGCAGCGGCGCGGGGCCGGCCGATGTCACGCGTCAATTGCTGCTTCGCTACGCCGGAGCGTTACCGAGGGGATTGCGCCGGCACGACTGGGAGATCGGCCTGCGCTGCCCGCCGCCCGTGGGCGATATCCGTCTTTTGCTGCGCGACAATGCCGGCGCCGACATGTTCATCTACAGCGAGATATTCGAGCACGAATGCTACGCAATACCGCTGAAGGACCGGCCGGCGACGCTTCTCGATCTTGGCGCCAATATCGGGCTTGCCGCGATCTACTTTGCGCGCGCGTTTCCCGCTGCCCAACTCGCCTGTGTTGAGCCCGATCCCGACAACCTTCGGGTGCTGCGACGCAATCTCGAACTGAACAGCATCACCGCTGCTGTCTTCGCCGCGGCGGTCCATCGTGAAGACGGTACGGCGATGATGGCGCGCGCCGCAGCCGCCTATGGCCATAGCATCGCCGATGCTGGGACCGAGGCCTCGGCCGACCGGTTTGAGATCGCCGCTGTGACGGTGCCGACCCTCCTCGCCCGCCTCGGTTGGGAGCGGGTTGGCCTCGCCAAGGTCGACATCGAAGGGCACGAGTTGGCGTTGCTGGCGGAACCCTGCGATTGGCTCGATCGCGTCGACGCCCTGTGCCTCGAATACCATCTCGACGGCGGCGAGCGACACCTCGCCGCGCTTGCCGAGCGCCATGGCTTTGCCCCGCCATGCCAATTGCCTAGCGGCTTGTGGCTCCTGACACGCTAGCCGGCTGCGCGCGCTGCTCGATACGTCTTACACTTGGCTGCTGCGGCTTCCGCCGTTTCGCGGCAAGGCGCGGATCGTCGCCGGCATGCGCAGCCTGCTGCGCGCGCCGATCGCGAGGCTGCCCGGCGGTATCGCCATGGAGCTCGACCCCGAGGAGTGGGCGCAGATCGACCTGCGCGCGGCCGGCGTCCTCGAACCGCAAACCACCGCGCTGTTCGACCGGCTGCTGCGCCCCGGCGATACGGTCGTCGATGTCGGCGCCCATGTCGGCTATCACGCGCTGCGGGCGCGACGGCGGCTCGGCGGAACGGGGCGCGTCTTCGCGATCGACCCGCAGCCCTATAATTGTCACAAGCTGCTGACCAACGCCGAGCTGAACGGCTTCGCCAACATCACGGTCATCGCCGCCGCCGTCGGCGCGTCTACGTCGTTCGCGCTGTTGAAGCAACAGCCGCGCACCGATAAATCGCGGCTGACCTTGCGCGGCGTGGGTGTCAATGACGGCGCGGCGGCCTTCATCGCACCGGTCATCACGCTCGACTGGCTGTTCGCCACCCAAGACATCGAACGCGCCGCACTGCTCAAGATCGACGTCGAAGGTTATGAGCTCGAAGTGCTCATGGGGGCAGCCGCCGCGCTCCCGCGGATCGACAACATCGTGCTCGAAGTCCTGCCGGGCGAGGATCAAGCGAGGGTGCGCGAAATCGATGAGCGGCTGCGCGCAGCGGGGTTCCGGCTATACGACGTCGGCGGTGGCGAATGGAGTCCGGGGACTCCGACGGCGGAGAACAATGTCTGGGGGAGCCGATCGTGAGCGTCGGCGTCTCTCGCGGCACGGGACGGCAACCATAATCCTCAACCTGTTCTACGAGGAGCCGGACGACGACCGCTGGCTGCCGTTCGATCGCTATCCGCGTCGGGTCGTGCGCCGCATCGTCCGCGGCTCGCCGCGGATCGGCGGCCAGCGGCGCATGTTCCTCAACCTGCGTGCCGGCCTCGACCGGATCGGCGTCGGCTATCGGGTCAATGATTACGCGCACGCAAGGCGCAACCCGCGGGAGCTCGCCTGCATCCTTGGCAAGCCGTTCGTGCTCGAGAAGGTGGCGTGGCGCAATCCGATCCTGTTCGGCCCCGCGACCTTCGACCATCCGATCCTCGATCCCGGACTGCTTCAACGTTGCCCGGTACGGCGGGTGCTGGTGCCCGGCCCGTGGATGAAGGAGATGTGGCGGCCGTACTGGGATGAGCCGGTCGCTGCCTGGCCTGTCGGCATCGACACCGACGCTTGGCAGCCGGGATCGGTCGCTTGCAAACGGATCGACGTCCTCCTCTACGACAAGGTCATGTGGGACCGCGATCGCGGCGAGCGCGAATTGATCGAGCCGATCCGCCACGCGCTGCGCGTCGCCGGACGGTCGGTTCGCGAGATTCGCTACGGCTTCTATCGCGAAGAGGAGTTCCGTTCCGCACTCGCCGAATGCCGCGTGATGATCTTTCTCTGCGAGCACGAGACCCAGGGCATCGCCTACCAGCAGGCGCTCGCCTCGGGCGTCCCGATCCTCGCCTGGAACCCCGGCGGGGCATGGCGCGACCCGGCCTTCTATCCCCACCGGGTCACCTTCGAGCCGGTCTCCTCGATCCCGTACTGGGACGAGCGCTGCGGCGCGGCATTCGCCGCTGTGGCGGAGTTCGCGACGGCATGGTCGCATTTCTGGGATGAATTCCAGCGCGGCGCCTACAACCCGCGCGCTTACGTCATGGAAAACCTGACGCTGGAAAAATGCGCGGCCGACTACGTCGCCATCGCCAAGGCCCTGGCATAGACGAGCGACGACATGCCTGCCGATGCTCCTCCGTCCGCCCTTGTCGACCGCGATCGCCGCGAGGGCGTTTGTTGTGATCGCGCCTCGATGGCACTCCTATTGTCCGTCGACATCCCGGCGGCTCGAGGCACGCGCCTCGTCGATCGGGCGCTCATCGCTTATGCGCGCGGTCCCGAGCACCCGGCGAAGATCCGCGCTTTGCATTGGCTCATCCGCCGCCTGACCGCTGGTCGCCTGCGGGTCCGTTACGCCGCCGGCGCGCAGATCGCGATCGACCCCAACGACTACATCGGCTGGTCGATCCTGCGAACCGGCTCGTACGAACCGGCGAGCCTCGCGCTGGCGTTGCGGCTGATGACGACGTCGCCCGGATTGTTTGTCGATGTCGGTGCTAATATCGGCTGGTTCAGCTGCGCGGTCGCGGCGCTTCCTGGATCGCGCGTCATTGCCATCGAGCCGGATAGCGGCAATTGCTCGGCGCTACGCGCCAATCTCGCCGCGATCCCCAACGCCACCGTCGTCAACGCCGCCGCCGGCGCGGGGTACGACACGGTCGGCCTCGGCCGGCGCTCTCCCGGCAATTCCGGCACGGTGGCGATCGCGCGCCGCCATGCCGATCTTGGCGTCGCGCCGCACGAATGGACGGCCATGGCGCCGCTTGATGCGATGCTTCGCCGCGTCGCAACACCGCCGGAGCGGCCGGTCCTGATAAAGATCGATGTCGAGGGGTTTGAGCGGGACGTGCTCATCGGGCTCGACTTCGACGGCCCTTTCCGACCGCGCAACATCATTGTTGAGTACACGGTGTACGCCGAGGCGTCCTGGGGCGGTCTCGCCGGGGCGACGGAATTCTTGGCGGCCCGAGGATATGAGATGCTGGATGTCTTCGGACGTCGTCTCGACCATTTCACCGAATTGCCGGAATCGAATATTTGGGCGCGCGAACGGTGATTCAGCAGCTCACCGCCGACCTGCCCACTCGTCCGGCATCGCGGAAACGTATCGTCACGTTGAACATCGCGCGGTTCTGGGCGGGTGCGACGGTCGAGGGCATCGTCGACACGCTGCTGCCCGATCTGAAGCCCCATTACGACTTCGTCGCGGCCGACGCACCACAAATCCTGCTCTACGGCCCTTATCCGGGCGCCCTGCCGCCGGGTCGATGCGTCAAGGTCTTTATCGGCTGCGAAAATCTGCGACCGCTGATGGACGAATGCGATTGGGCGTTTGGGGTCTATCACGAGGACTATATCGGCCACCCGCGCTACATGCGCTTCGCGCGCTGGGGCGACGACGCGCCCCTTCTCCAGCCGGAGCGAGATTGGGAAGCCGTGTTGAAGGCCAAAACACGCTTCTGCGCGTTCGTCTTCGCCCAGCCGACGCCCTACCGCGAAGCCTTTTTCCGCGCGCTCTC
>JASHUW010000486.1 GCA_030039815.1 Alphaproteobacteria bacterium | reverse complement strand
CGTTCACAACACCGCCTCGGCGACGAGGCGCATGGCCTGGGCGTCGGCGCCGGCGAGCACCAGCGAGCCAACCCAGCTGTCCTCGGCCAGTTCCTGCCAGACCTGCAGCCGATCCTTGATGCGGGCGGGCGGACCGACCAGCGATATCTCGTCGATCAGCGCGTCGGGCACCGCGGCGGCAGCCTCATTGCGCCTGCCGGCGAGGAAATGCTCCTGGATTGCCGACGCCGCCGCCTCGTAGCCAAGGCGCTTGGCGAGGTCGTTGTAGAAGTTGCGGCCGCGCGCGCCCATGCCGCCGATATAGAGCGCCAGTTGCGGGCGCAGCTTGTCGCGACAAGCGGCGACATCATCGCCGACCGCGATCCGCACGTAAGGCGCCAGGTCGAAATCGAAGAAGTTCTGCGGCTTGCCGGCCTTGGCACGGCCTTCGAGGATCGGCCTGACGATCACGTTGGCTTTTTCCGGCGACATGAAATAGGGGAGCGCCCCGTCGGCAACCTCGCCGGCGGTGCGCAAACCCGAAGGCGAGATCGGCGCGGTGTAAATCTTGAGGCTCGGATCACCCTGCCCGATGCTGCGCAACGGCTTGCCGAGCCCGGTCGAACCCGGGCCGGTGTAAGGGATGTCGTAATGCTCGCCGTGATGCTCGAGCGGCGCCTTGCGCTCCAGGATCTGCCGGATGATGGCAACGTATTCGCGCGTGCGCGCCTGCGGCCGGCCGAACGGCACGCCGTGCCAGCCTTCGACAACCTGCGGCCCCGACGGGCCGATGCCGCACAGGAAGCGGTTGCCGGAAAGCGCCTGCAGCGACAGCGCGGTCATCGCCGCGCAGGCCGGAGTGCGCGCCGGCATCTGCATGATGCCGGTGCCCGCCTTGATGCGGCTGGTGCGGGCGAGCACCCAGGTGATCGGCGTCACCGCGTCCGTACCGTAAGCCTCACCGGCCCACACCGCGTCAAAGCCCAGCTTTTCCGCTTCCCACACGAGATCCATGCCGATCCCGCCCTCGTTGGGCGAGAACTTGAGCGTCATCGCGAGCTTCAGGCTCATTCGAGAAACTCCGCACCAGCCTTGGCGATACGCTCGACCGAGTTGAGCCAGTCGCCAAGCTCGCGGTCGAACGGCTCGACCATGACATGGCTGACACCGACCGCGGCAAAGCCCTGAAGCCGTTCCCTGAGCGCGCCTTCATCCTTGCCGTCCCAGGCGGCGCGCAGGGAGATCGCAAATTCCGGCTCCGGGCGCGCGGCGCGCAGGCGGGCGACAAGCGGCGCGGCCTGCTCCGGCGTGGCGCGCGAGCCGTGCCAGCCCTCGTGCTGCCCGGCGCGTTTGAGCGCCGCGTCCGAGGTGCCACCTATCCAGATCGGGATCGGATTTTGCGGCTTCGGCATCATCCGCATGTTGTCGATCACCGCCGGGATCCATCGCGATTCGAAACTGACGGGATCGTCGCTCCACACCGCCTTCATCATCGCGATTCCCTCATCGGTGCGCCGACCACGCTCGTTGAACGGCACGCCGAGTGCGGCAAACTCAGCCTCCAGCCAGCCGACCCCCGCGCCGAGTATCAGCCGCCCCCCGGACAGATTTTGCAAAGTCGCGAGTTCCTTGGCGAGCGGCAAGGGATGGCGCATCGGCAGCACCAGAACACTGGTCCCAAGCCGAACCCGCGTCGTAAACGCGGCGGCCCAGGTGAGGGCCAAGACCGGGTCGTAGAAGATCGGCGAGGGTGGGTACATCGCACCGGCCGGCGTGATGATGTGCTCGCTGGTCCAGACATCGGCGAAGCCGACGGCTTCGGCCTGCATCGCGGCCCGCTTTATACCGTCCGGCGAGGCTTTGCGCCCGATCTGTGGCAAGTGTATCCCAAGTCGCATCGTCCCTCCCGCCGCTGTCGCCGGCGCCCAAAGCTGCGGCAAAGTGAGCCGCCCCGCAGCCGCTGGCAAGCAGTTGCCGCGACAGGGATGGCAAGCCATGCTACGACGAAGAATGGAGGAGAGGATCGGCGGCCGCTGTCACCGCCCGAGTGTCCCGTGCCGGCGCAAGCGGCCTCAGAGCAGAACCTCACCCGCCGCCTCAAGTGCGGCGCTGCATCTTGTTGATATCTTGGGGAACCCGCTGGGGGAGACACAGATGAAAGCTTTGATTGCGCTCGCCATCATGCTGACGTGGCTGACGATGGGCGTTGCTATGACGGCGTGCTCGGACGACGGCGTGGGCCAAGACTACTACGAGAACGACATTCACGGCGGGTATCCCGGTCCGGGTACGCGCGACCCGAAGAGCGACCAATAATCGCTGGCGCCGCGGCACGCCCTATTTGAAACGAAAACCCCGCCGGTCCGATCGTCCGGACGGCGGGGCATCGGCACGTGAAGCTTCCCTGTTCAGCGCCGGGCCGGCTTTGGTGCGTGCCCAGCATGTTCTGCGGTTTCTCAACCGGCATACAAGCGTAGCACAGTTATGCGCATTTGGAAGGGGTGATCTGCCGTTTGCGCAGCCTCGCCTTCCGATAGGCGATGGCGCTTCGGATTCGGGAACCGCCATTTCGCAGTGCAACAGGCCGGAAGGGTTTTTTATGGCGGAAAGCAGAAAAGAAGAACCGGGCATTCAGCCGCTCAGCA
>JASHUW010000485.1 GCA_030039815.1 Alphaproteobacteria bacterium | reverse complement strand
GACTTGTCCGAGATGAGGAAAACCGGCGCCTCCTGCTCGATTTGCCGATAGAGATCGCTGCCGCCGGGTTTCGCCGAAAGATACCGGCAAAGCCGGTCATCCCCGGTAAGGTCGACAAAGACAAAGATGTAATCGCTGTTGGTGTTGGCCCCGGCGCGGAAAAAGCTCTGGATGTCGTCCTGATTGACCGCCGACTGCCGATCGGTTTTGACCACCAGATAAAAAAATCGCTGCGGCGCGTCTTTTTCCAGCGATTGCTCGCTGCCCAAATTCCCGACGAGCCGAGTGACGGCGCGACCGCCGGTGATCGCGCCAATGCTGCGCGCGATCTCCGCGCCGAAAAGCCCCGCCGGCCGGGCGGCCGGTCCGGCCGGGAGACGTCGCGTGGGAGAAACTTGCTTGCCGCGCTTGGCCATTCGGCCCTCCCTTCCCGTCAAGAAATCACGCGCTCACATCGTCGCCGGCGCCATCGCCTCAGCGGTGATCTCGCCGCTCTCGCCGCCGCGCCGGCGGCTCATTTGCGGCTCGCCACATCGGGATGCTCCGGGTCGCCGAGCGGCGCCTTGAGCCAGCGCTGCGAGATGGCGTCGAGCCGGCCGTCCTTGCGCGCGACGGCGACGATCGCGTCGATCCGGCTCAGCAGCTCGGGCTGGTCCTTGGCGACGCCGACATAGCAGACAATTTACAGTTTTCGGGATCGTGGCGCTCTCTACCGCGTCACACTCATGCGATGGCGGCAAGGCGTGCCGCTGCGCGCGATGACGCAGTGCCATTGATGCGCCACAATCGCATTGCCATTTCCGTGGCGGATCAACGCGGTGGAGGCGCCCGGGGATGAGTCGGCTTGGCATGAACGGGTTCTGGCGGATTTGCTGCGCGTCGACCGCGACCGTGTTGCTGCTCGCCGGCGCGTCGCCGCAGGCGGTCGCCGCGCCGCCGGTGCCCGTCGCGCTCGCGCCCCAGGATACGGCCGAGCTGCAGAAGATCGCCGCCTATCTCGACGGCATCCACACGATGACTGCGCGCTTCCAGCAGGCGACCGCCAATGGCGGCGCCGCGACCGGCGAGGTCTGGCTGGCGCGCCCGGGCAAGATGCGCTTCCAGTACGACCCGCCCAACCAGCTGCTGCTGCTCGCCGACGCCTTCTACCTTTACTCCTGGGACCCCGACCTCAAACAGATGACCAAGGTCGGGCTCAAATCGACCCCGGCCTGGTTCTTGCTTCGCGAGCCGATCAGTTTCACCGACGGTGTGACCGTTACGCGTTTTGAGCATAGCGGGAATACCGTGCGGGTTACGGTCGTTGAGACCGCCGAACCGGACGCCGGGAGCCTGACTATGGTATTTACGGAAAGTCCACTGGCTCTGCGGCAATGGACTGTGGTCGATCAGCAGGGAAAGGTGACCAACGTGTCGCTATCCGATGAGCAATACGGTATGGCGCTCGATCCCAAGCTGTTCCAGTATCACGATCCGTATTAGCCGAAGAAGAAATGACCGCACGAACAAGAGCTTGAGCCGACGCTGATGTCCCTGCGCACGCCGTTGGTGGCGATTCCCACCTGTTACCGCGAACACAATGAGCGGCTGATGTACACCACCGTGGTGCGCTACCCGCACGCGGTCGTCGACGCCGCCGGCTGCATGCCGATTCTCGTGCCGTCGATCGGCGACAAGCTGTGTTGCGACACGCTGCTCGATTCGGTGGATGGCGTGCTGCTCACCGGCAGCCCGTCCAATGTCGAGCCGTTTCATTACAAGGGGTCGCCGAGCCGCGAGGGCACGTTGCACGACCCCGACCGCGACGCCACGACGCTGCCGCTGATCCGCGAGGCGGTGGCCCGCGACCTGCCGGTGCTGGCGATCTGCCGCGGCATCCAGGAATTGAACGTGGCGCTCGGCGGCACGCTGCATCAGCGCATCGGCGAGCGGCCGGGCGGCGAGGTGCACCGTCGCGGCCGCGACATCAAGCGCATCATGGAAATGACCATGGACGAGCGCTACGGCCCGTGCCACCCGGTCGAGTTGGCGCCCGACGGGTTTTTCGCCCGGCTCGCCGGCACCGCCGAGATCATGGTCAATTCACTGCACGGCCAGGGGATCGACCAACCGGCGCCCGGCCTCAAGGTCGAGGCGGTTGCGCCCGACGGGCTGATCGAGGCGGTGAGCCTGCCGGGCGCGCGCTTTGTCGTCGGCGTCCAATGGCACCCTGAATACAAGCCGCTCGACAACCCGGTTTCGCGCGCTTTGTTCGCCGCCTTCGGCGATGCCTGCCGCGCTGTGGCCGCGGCGGGACGCGGGCAGAAACGGCGCGCCGCGTAGCCCACGATTTCGAACGTATTTGGTTCCCCCGTTCCGTATGCGTTTTCCGCTGCGGACGCATGCATGAATCGCATTTTGGTGCGGCCCCGGCGATCCCCACTTGGGAGTCCAGAAGCGGAGAGGACGCCAAGTCCTCTTAATTCCGGCCCCGTTTCCCCTGCGGGGTGCGGATCTCCCCCAAGCGCTTCTGACAAGCTGGCGCCCGGTCTTCCCCCCAGACCGGGCGCTATTTGTTTGATTTTTTAGTGTCTTTTTTTCGCGAGCTGCGGCGGTCCCGCCTGCGCCCGTGTCGCCGCCATCGAGCGAGCAAAGCCGCTTCGTCATGCGGCAGCGGGGCTCGCCGGTCTTGACCCGGCGTCGCCGCCTCGAAGGATGCGCTTTCCCGCGATGCCGCGATTGCAAGCGGCGGAGATCGCATGGTCTATTCGCCGCAATCCTCCCGCCCTCAAGTTGATCGGATCGTTAACGCGATGACGCTGCGCCTCATCACCTGGAACATCAATTCGGTGCGGCTGCGGGTCGACAATGTCTGCCGGCTTCTCGGCGAGACGCAGCCCGACATTCTCTGCCTGCAGGAGACCAAGACCCCCGACGAGCTCTTCCCGCGCGAGCCCTTCGCCGCGCTCGGTTACGAGCACATCCATATGCACGGGATGAAGGGCTATAACGGCGTCGCGATGCTCGCCAAGGCGCCGTTCCCGAGCGTCGCGACCCGCGCCTGGTGCGAGCGCAGCGATTGCCGGCACGCCATCGTCGAGCTACCCGGCGGGATCGAGCTGCACAACATCTATGTCCCCGCCGGCGGCGACGATCCCGACCCGGCGGTCAACCCGAAATTCGCCCACAAGCTCCAATTCCTCGACGAGCTGACCGCGTGGTTCGCGACCCATGACCGCGCCCGCAAGGCGATCGCGGTCGGCGATCTCAACATCGCCCCGCTCGAAACCGACGTGTGGTCGCACAAGCAGCTCTTGACCGTGGTCAGCCACACCCCGATCGAGGTCGAGAAGCTCGGCAAGTTGCAGGCGGCCGGCGGTTTTGTCGACGCGGTGCGCCATTTCGTGCCGCCCGACCAGAAGCTCTACACCTGGTGGAGCTACCGCAACCGCGACTGGGCCGCCTCCGATCGCGGCCGCCGGCTCGACCATATCTGGGTGACCCCGGCGCTGGTCGACTCGCTTCGGAGCGCGACGGTCTTCCGCGACGTCCGCAACTGGGAGCAGACCTCCGACCACGTGCCGGTGATGGTGGAACTGGACATCTAAGTTCGCCCCTTGGCCGGGTCAGACCGGGGTAGGCGAAAATCTGAAACGGCTCAGACTTCAGGCCCGCCGGTACAAATAATACCGCCCCTCGGGCACGCCCTCGGGCAACGGCAGCGCCGCCAAGCCCGGCCCGTCCATCGCCTGCTGCGTCGCGAGGACCGCGCCCTCGCGCAGCAGCGGCAGGATCAGCGGGCGCAGCCGGGCCGCGAGCCGTAAATTACCCGCGGCGTCGCCGGTCCCGGCGTCGAAATGGGCGAGCGCCACCCGCCCGCCCAGCCGTTCGCGCGCCGCCGGCAGCGTCTCGAACATGTCGCCGAGCAGCAGCAGATGGCCGGGCGGGATGCAGTCGGGATGCGCCGCGACGCGCCGCTCGCAGACATAGATGTCGCGGCCCGGAAATAGCTCGCGCAGATGGTCGTAGGTGCGCCCGTTGCCGAGCCCCAGCTCGAGGATCGGCCCGTCGAGCCCGGCGATCAGTTCGGCGGCGTGGTTGAGCACGGCGCGCTGCGCTTCGAGCCGGCGGATGAAGCTGTCGAGCCGGCTCACGCGCCCCCGCTCATGCTCGCGTCACACCCGCGGC
>JASHUW010000484.1 GCA_030039815.1 Alphaproteobacteria bacterium | reverse complement strand
TCGACAGATGGCGTAAAGCTAGCTCCTCATCCTGAGGCGCCGCCGCCTGGCGGGAGCCTCGAAGGACGCAGCGGCGATTACTCCGAGATGGCGACCCGGATCGATGACGTTTGAACCCTTCGCCGCCGACGGTGTCTGCGGCTACCTCCATCGCGCGGTCGGCAAGACCGAGCGCGGGCTGGTGCTGACCCACGGCGCCGGCGGCAATTGCACCATGCCGTTGCTCGTCGCCTCGGCGAACGCGTTCAGCGATGCCGGGTTCGACGTCCTGCGCTGCGACCTGCCGTTCCGCCAGCGGCGCCCGAAGGGCCCGCCGTCGCCATCGGGCGCGGCGGCGGATCGCGACGGACTGCGGCTCGCGGTCGAGGCGATGCGCGGTCTCGGCCCGCGGCGGATCGTGCTCGGCGGACAATCCTATGGCGGCCGGCAGGCGACCATGCTGGCGGCGGATAGGCCCGATCTCGTCCTCGGCCTGTTGCTGTTCTCCTATCCGCTGCATCCGCCGGGGAAGCCCGAGCGGCTGCGCACGGAGCATTTTCCGCGCTTGCGCGTGCCCTGCGTCTTTGTCCAGGGCGGCAACGACCCGTTCGGCACGCCGGCGGAACTGGCCGAGGCCATCCGGTTGATCCCGGCGTTGACGGAGCTGATCCCGGTGGACGGCGCGGGCCACGACCTGAAGCGCGGACGCATCGATCTCGCCCCGGTCGTGGCCGCGGTCGAGCGCCGAACGTCACCGACAAGCGATTGATTCACCTATTGCTTTCCGATGCGTTATTGCTTCGTTAACCGTCTTCTGGCTTGCTGCGGCGAATTTTTCTCCTGGAGGCTCTCATGCCCCGCGCGTCCTGGACCGGCTTTCTGCGCCTGTCGCTGGTGAGCTGCCCGGTCTATCTGTCGCCCGCGACCAGCGAGGCGAAGCGCATCCGTCTCAACCAGCTTAATGCCGAGACCGGCAACCGGCTGAAGCAACAGCTGGTGGACAGCGAGACCGGCGAGATCGTCGAGCGCGACCAGATCGTCAAGGGCTACGAATACGACCGCGGTCGCTATGTCACGATCAGCGACGAGGAGCTGAAGGAGCTGCAGATCGAGTCGTCGAAGATCATCGACCTCGACCAGTTCGTCGACCGCCAGGAGGTCGACCCGGTCTATCTCGACGCGCCCTATTACATCTATCCCGATGGCGAGCTCGCCGACGAGGCGTTCCGCGTGATCGGCGAGGCGATGGCGCACCAGCACAAGGTCGGGCTCGGCCGCGTCGTGCTGTCGAGCCGCGAGCGGCTGGTGCTGGTCGAGCCGCGCGATGGCGGCCTCCTGATGTCGACCCTGCACAGCGCCGACGAGGTGCGCCCGGCCGAGTTCAGCAGCAAGCACAAGGGCCAGATCGACACCGACATGGTGGCGATCGCCGAGACCATCATCGAGCGCAAGGCGGCGACGTTCGATCCCGAACAGTTCCGCGACCGCTATCAGGACGCGCTGCACGCGCTGGTCGAGAGCAAGACCAAGGGCCTCGCCAAGCCGTCGCGCGCGGTCGAGGAGCCGCCGAAGGTCGTCAACCTGATGGACGCGCTGAAGCGGAGCCTGGCGCAGGAAGGCGGCGGCGGCGCGGCGAAATCCGCGACAGCCGAGCCGAAGCGCGCCGCAAAGGCCTCGGCCGGCAAGGCACCGGCCAAAGCGCCAGACCGCCGCCAGGTCGCCATGCTGCTGCCGGTATCGGGCGGCGGGAAGAAAAAGGAAGCGCCCGCCGCCGCTCCCGTTCAGGCGCCGGCCCGCGGTCGCGGTCGCAAGGCGGGTTAAACTTCCGATCGTCGTCCCCGCGTTTCAAGCTTGTCACTCCGGGGCGCTGCTAGCAGCGAACCCGGAACCGATGAACACAGGCGTCGACCGGTGAAGCACCGTCGGTGCCTATCTGGCTGTCGTCCGCGTTCATGGGTCCCGGGTCTCGTCCTTCGGGCGATCCCGGAATGACATTGCTTGTGGGTCTGGATGACGTGATGAGGGTTCTTTCGTACTGTGCGTGTGCTGGCGGGCGGCGCCGGCATGAAACAGCGCGAGGCTGAAAATGCCCCAACCCTTCGGACCGTTGCAGGGCGTCAAGGTGGTCGCCTGCTCCACCGCGCAGGCCGGGACGGTTCCCTACATGCTGATGGCCGATCTCGGCGCCGAGGTCGTCAAGATCGAGGTGCCCGGCATCGGCGACAATTCGCGCGGCTCGACCGTACTGCCCGGCATGCCGAGCACCTATTTCGAGACCAACAACCGCGGCGTCAAAAGCGTCACGCTGAATTTGAAGGAGCAGGAGGGGCGCGACATCCTCAAAAAGCTCGTCGCCGAGGCCGACATATTCGGCCAAAACTTCCGGCCCGGCGCCGCCGAGAAGAACGGCTTCGGCTATGAGGAATTGAAGAAGGTCAATCCGCGCCTCGTCTACGTGTCGGTCTCGGGCTACGGGCCCAAGGGGCCGCATGCGAGCCTGCCCGGCACCGACTCGATGGCTCAGGCGATGGGCGGCATCGCCCAGGCCTATTCGACACCCGGCCAGCCGCTGCGCACCGGCATCGTCTCGGTCGCCGACGAGACCTGCGCGATCCTCGCTTTCGGCGGCGCGCTGGCGGCGCTGACCCATGCGCGCGCCACCGGGGTCGGGCAGAAGGTCGATTGCTCGCTGCTGGGCGGCCAGATCCGGCTGATGGGCTGGACGCTGACGACCGCGATGTGGCGCGACCGCGACCCCGTCACCGGCCAGGCGCGCATTACCGGCACGCCGGAGCGGCCGGGGATCAGCGCCAGCTTCAACGACATCAACCGCAAGCCCTTCGTGTTCCAGCTCAACAACGAGGGGCCGTGGAAGAACGCGATGACCGCGCTCGGCTTTTACGAGGCGCTCGAGAAGGCCGGCTTCGGCAGGCTCGGGGTGATCATCGGTTCCGACGAGCGGCGCGAAACGCTGCTGCGCACCTTGGGCGAGATGTTCACCACCGGCTCGCGCGACAAATGGGTCGAGATTTTGCGCGAAGCCGACATCGTGTCGGCGCCGATCAACACGCTTCTCGAAGGGTCGAACGATCCCGACGTGGTCGCCAACGGTTACGTCACCGAGGTCGATTACCCGAAATACGGCAAGCGCCTCAAGGTGCACGGCTCGCCGTGGCATTTTTCCGAGACCCCACCGACGATCGGCATCGCGCCCGAACTCGGCCAGCACAATGACGAAGTGCTGGCGCGGCTCGGCTACAGCGCGGCGCAAATCGCCGACTTGCGCGCACGGAAGATTATCTAGTGGCTTCCTGGGGGGTCATACACCCCGACATCGTCTTTCCCGCGAAAGTGGGAATCCAGGGCAAGCGACCTAACGGTTGCCCTGGGCTCCCGCCTGCGCGGGGGCGACGAAAGAGTGTGTAACCGGCAATGCACGCCGTTATTTGCGGCGGCGGCGCGATCGGCTGCTCGATCGCCTATTTCCTCGCCCGGCGCGGGGTCAAGACGACGGTCGTCGAGAGCACTGGCGTCGCCTGCGCCGCCTCGGGCAAATCGGGCGGGTTTCTCGCCCGCGACTGGTGCGCCGGGACGCCGCTCGACCCGCTCGCCCGACGCAGCTTCGACCTGCACGCCGAGCTGGCGGCAGCAATCGACGACGATTGGGGTTATCGCCGGCTCGACACCTATGGTGGGTTCGCCAGCCGGCGCGTCCCGCTCGGACAGTTCCGCAGCGCCTACGCGCTCAGCTGGTTCGCACCCGATGTCGCGATAAACCAAGCGCTCGGCTCACCCGAAACGACCGCACAGGTGCATCCCGCCCGCTATACCGAGGCGATGATGCGCGCCGCCGAGGGGCTCGGCGCCGCGCTGAAGCAGGGTCGCGTCACCGGCCTTCGGCGTGACGGCGACCGCGTCACTGGTGTCGAGCTCGACGGCGGCGCGGTCATCGACGCCGACGCAGTGGTGATCGCGATGGGGCCGTGGTCGGTGTTGGCGGCGCGCTGGCTAAGCCTGCCGCCGGTCTTCGGCCTCAAAGGGCACAGCCTGGTGTTCGACACCGGCGACCGGGTGCCGGCCGGGGCGGCGTTCCTCGAATACCAGGAAGAAGCCGGCGCGGTGCTGACCCCCGAGCTGTTCCCGCGCCCCGACGGCACGACCTATGTCTGCGGCATTTCCGGCGAGGAGGTGGTGCCGCTCGACCCGGCGCGCGTCAAGCCCGATGGCGGAGCGATCTATCGGCTGGAGGCGATGTGCCGCGCGTTGTCGCCGGTGCTCGCGGCCGCGCCGATCGTCGCGCGCCAGGCCTGCTATCGCCCGGTGACCGGCGACGGGCTGCCGCTGATCGGCCGGGTGGCGGGCGTTGACGGCGCCTATATCGCGACCGGGCACAGCGTCTGGGGCATCCTCAACGCGCCGGTGACCGGCGAGGCGATGGCCGAGCTGATCGCCGACGGCGCGGCGCAT
>JASHUW010000483.1 GCA_030039815.1 Alphaproteobacteria bacterium | reverse complement strand
TCGTGCGGTTCTGCGACTGCTTCAATATTCCGATCGTCACCTTTGTCGACGTGCCGGGGTTCTTGCCCGGCACCGCGCAGGAATACGGCGCGATCATCAAGCACGGCGCGAAGCTGCTGTTCGCCTTTGCCGAGGCGACGGTGCCCAAGGTGACGCTGATCACCCGCAAGGCCTATGGCGGCGCCTATGACGTGATGAGCTCGAAGCACCTGCGCGGCGACGTCAACTTCGCCTGGCCCTCGGCCGAGATCGCGGTGATGGGGCCGAAAGGCGCGGTCGAGATCATCTTTCGCGCCGATCTCGGCGACGCCGCCAAGATCGAGACGCGCACCGAGGAATACCGCGAGAAATTCGCCAACCCGTTTGTCGCCGCCAGCCGCGGGTTTATCGACGACGTGATCCAGCCGGCAACCACGCGACGTCGCCTCTGCCGCGCGCTCCAAATGCTGCGCGACAAGCGGCTGGAGAACCCGTGGAAGAAGCACGATAACATCCCGCTGTGATGACTGGATTGGCGTGGTGCGTCCTTCGAGACGCGCTCTTCGAGCGCTCCTCAGGATGAGGGATTTTTCTTTATGCCATCAAAGAACCTCCTCATCCTGAGGTGCTTCGCCCCGTCGGGACGCCGCCTGCGGTGGCTCCTCAGGACAAGGCGAAGCCTCGAAGGACGCACCTCCGGTCTGCAGCGCTAGATGTTCCGCAAAATCCTCATCGCCAATCGCGGCGAGATCGCCTGCCGGGTGATCCGCACCGCGCGGCGCATGGGGATCGCGACCGTCGCGGTTTATTCCGAGGCCGACGCCGAGGCGCTGCATGTGCGCCTGGCCGACGAGGCGGTGGCGATCGGCCCGCCGCCCGCCGCCGAGAGCTACCTGCGCATCGACAAGATCGTCGCCGCCTGCAAGGCGACCGGCGCGCAGGCGGTGCATCCCGGCTACGGTTTCTTGTCGGAGCGACCAGCTTTCGCCGAAGCCTTGGCAAAAGAGGGGATCGCCTTTATCGGACCGACCCCCGAGGCCATCGCCGCGATGGGCGACAAGATCGAATCGAAAAAGCTCGCCGCGGCGGCGAAGGTTTCCACCGTGCCCGGCCATCTCGGGATCATCGAAAGCACCGCCGAAGCCGCGAAGATCGCCCGCGGCATCGGCTATCCGGTGATGATCAAGGCCTCGGCCGGCGGCGGCGGCAAGGGCATGCGCATCGCCCGCGACGATGCCGAATTGCGTGAGGGATTTTCGTCGGCGCAGCACGAGGCCAAGGCGAGCTTTGGCGATGACCGCGTCTTCCTCGAAAAATATATCGAGGAGCCGCGCCACATCGAAATCCAGGTGCTGGGCGACGCGCACGGCAATGTCGTGCATCTGGGCGAGCGCGAATGCTCGATCCAGCGCCGGCACCAGAAGGTCATCGAGGAATGCCCGAGCCCGTTTCTCGACCCGGCGACGCGCGCGGCGATGGGCGCCCAGGCGGTGGCCTTGGCCAAGGCGGTCAATTACCGCTCCGCCGGCACCGTCGAGTTCATCGTCGATCGCAACAAGAACTTCTACTTCCTTGAAATGAATACACGGCTTCAGGTCGAGCACCCAGTCACCGAAATGGTCACCGGGCTCGATCTGGTCGAGTTGATGATCCGTGTCGCCGCCGGCGAAAAGCTGCCCTTTACCCAGGACGACGTGAAACAGACCGGCTGGGCGATCGAGGCGCGGGTCTATGCCGAAGACCCCGAGCGCAATTTCCTGCCGTCGATCGGCCGGCTGGTGCGCTATATCGCGCCGGCGACCGCGGACCAAGGGAGCGACGGGATCCGCATCGACACGGGGGTCGGCGAGGGCGCCGAGATCTCGATCTTCTACGATCCGATGATCGCCAAGCTCTGCGCCTACGGCGCCGACCGCGGCGAGGCGATCGATCGGCTCGGCGCCGCGCTCGACGGTTTTTACGTGGCCGGGCTGCGGCACAACATCGCGTTCCTCAACGCGATTCTGCACAAGCCGCGCTTCGCCGAAGGCCGGTTGTCGACCAATTTCATCGCCGAGGAATTCCCCAGCGGCTTCGCGCCGCCGGCGGAGTTCGTCGCCCCCGATCGAGTGATCCTGATCGCCGCCGCGCTAGCCGACCGCCGCCTCGCCGAAGCCGAGGCCGGCGCCTCGGTCAGCGAGCTGTGCGTACAGCTCGACGGCGCGCCGCATCCGCTGGCGGTACGCTCCGCACCTGGCGGTTACGCGGTCGAGCATCGCGGTGAGACCAGCCTCGCGGCGAGCGATTGGCGGCCCGCCGACAAGCTTATGCAGATGCGCCTCGACGACCATGTCGTGACCGTGCAGATCGACCGGCTGCCCGGCCGCGCCTTTCGCCTGACCCATGCCGGGGTCACGCGCGGCGCACAGGTACTGTCGCCGCGCGCCGCCGAACTCCTGCGGATGATGCCGCCCAAGGCCGCCGCCGACACCTCGCGCCAGGTGCTGTCGCCGATGCCGGGCCTGCTCTCCGCGCTGGTGGTTGAAGAGGGTCAGGAGGTCAAGGCCGGCGAGGCGCTTGCGGTCGTCGAGGCGATGAAGATGGAGAACGTGCTGCGCGCCGAGCGCGACGGCACGATCGCCAAGCTCTGCGCGAGGCCGGGCGACAGCCTCGCGGTCGATCAGGTGATCCTGGAATTCGCGTGAAATCGGTGCGGCTCGTGATCACCGGGCGGGTGCAAGGCGTCGGCTATCGGATGTGGGCCGAGCGCACCGCGACCGCGCTCGGCATTCGCGGCTGGGTGCGCAACCGCGCCGATGGCCGCGTCGAATTGCTGGCGGCCGGGGACGACAATGCGATTGCAGCGCTGATCGAGGCTTGCCGCCAAGGCCCGCGCGCGGCGGCGGTCGCCGAGGTCGCGGTCGAAGACGCCGAGGATGACGGCAGCCGAGGGTTCGGCGCGCGGCCAACTCAATAATCGCCGCTCCCCGGCGAAACCGAGGCCCACGCTTCGACCGCACGAGCAACGGAAAGAAGGACCCCGACCTACGCCGGGTGGGTTGAAGCTCAATTGAGCTTCAGCCCACCTCCATCGGCAGGGTCTCGTCGATCGCCCATTCGGACATCGACGCGTCGTAGAGCCGCACGTCGGGGTGGCCGAGCATGACGAGGGCGTGTGCGGTGGCGCTCGCCGCGATGCCGCCGCCGCAATAGGTGATGACCTTTTTGTCGAAGGCATGCACCGCGTCGAATTTGGCGCGCAGCTGGTCGGGCGGCAGGAAGGTGTTGGTGGCGGGATCGACGAGCCCGACCGTCGGCACGTTGACGCTGCCCTTGATGCGGCCCGGCCGGCCATAGGTGTTGCCGCCGGTGCCGGCATGCTGCGGTGCCTGCAACGCGTTGATCGTGCACACCGCGCCATCGCCGATCGCCGCCAGCACCTCGTTCTTGTCGGCCATCAGCGGCTTCGCGGCGCGCTCGGTAAAGGAGCCGGCCGGGCGCGGCGCGGTCGCGCCAGTCTCAACAGGGCGTCCCTCGCGCGCCCATTTCTGGAAGCCGCCGTTGAGCACCGCGCAATTGTCGAAGCCGTAGCAGCGCAGCACCCACCACAGCCGCGTCGCCCATTGCGGGTTGGCGGTGCTGTAGGTGACGACCTTGCTATCGTCCGCGACGCCGAAGCGGCGCATCGCGGCGGCGAACGCGGCCGGTTTGGGCAGCATGAAGCGCAGCGGCAGCCGCTCGTTGTCCGACAGGTCGGCCTGCAGATCGACGAACTGCGCTCCGGGAACGTGGCCCCTCTCGAAATCCTCGCGGCCCGGCTTGGCGACATACGTGATCTTGGGGTCGGGGATCAGATGCACCGTGCCGTCGAGGATCACCAGCTTCGGGTCGCCGAGATGGGCCGCGAGCCAATCTGTTTCGACCAGATATTCGGGATGAACATAGCCCTCAGGCATGGGACCCTCCCCGCACGAGACTTCGAGACAATAGCGCTTGGCGCCGATCAGTGCAGCGCCGCCAACCCGGCGACCGGCAGGCGCGACGAGCCGCGGCGCCGCGCGACGAGCAGCCGCCGGGCGTCGTCCGCCCGACCGGCGGCGAGATAGGCCTTTAACAGCGTGAACTCGATGAGGTCGAGCTGGGCGCGGCTGCCGCCGAGACGCGGGAGTTCGTCGGCGATCGGCTCGAAGGCGGCGATCGCCGCCGCGTAGTCGCCGCGCTCGAACGCGGCGAAGCCGCGCGACACGGCCGGCACCGTCGGGCCCGAGGGATAGCGGCCGCGCCGCGCCAGTGCGTCCACCTGCTCCGCGCGCGACGCCAACGACCCATCGTCCCCCGCGACGGCTTGTGCGAGCGCGATATGCATATCGGAAAAGGCGACCCCGGGGCGCGGAAACACCGCGTTGGTGAATGCGTGCATGACGCGCCAGGATTCGGCGGCGCGCGGCCGCCCCGAGAGCTCCCAGCGCCATAGGAAGGACACGACGTCGTTCAGCTTGCCGCGCGGCGGCCCGCTATGGCTTTCCGGTCCAAAGGCGTCATGGAACAAGCCGAGCGCCGCCTCCTCGTCGCCCGCCTCCAGCTCAGCGAGCGCGCGATGCCAGCTCAAATGACTGAACAGCGCGCCGCCGCGCGGATAATGCGGAAGCCAGGATTTGAGGAAGGCGCGGGCGGCGTCGGCGTCGCCCTCTTCGTAGCAAAGATGCGCGAAGGAATGCGCCGCCCAGGGATTTCTCGGGTTTTGCGCGAGCGAGCGCTCGATCTTCGGGCGCGCGGCGGCGCGATCACCGTTCTCCGACAGCGCCATGCCGTGATGCGCGCCGAACCACCAATCATCGTCGCCATAGACCGGCGCGAGGTCGTTGAGCAGCGCCAATACGCGCCGCTTCTGATCAGCGCGGCCGGAGCTGCCGATCAGCCCGTTGGTGAAGGCGGCAGTGGCGAGCACCATCACGTCGCGTGGCCAAGCCCCGAG
>JASHUW010000482.1 GCA_030039815.1 Alphaproteobacteria bacterium | reverse complement strand
GCTGACTATTTTAGTAGGGTATCGGAACGTAGCGCCCAAGGCCGCGTTCTAGGAGTACGGCCAAGAGGGGAAAAATCGGTTATGGCAACTGCTTCTGTACCTTCGCTTTCCGGCGAGGGGAGCCTGACGCGGTATCTCCAGGAGATACGCAAGTTCCCGATGCTGGAGCCGGAAGAAGAATACATGCTCGCCAAGCGCTGGAAGGAGCATGAGGACCCCGAGGCGGCGCACCGTCTCGTGACCAGCCATCTGCGCCTCGTGGCCAAGATCGCCATGGGCTATCGCGGCTACGGCCTGCCGCTCTCCGAGCTGATCTCGGAGGGCAATGTCGGCATGATGCAGGCGGTCAAGCGCTTCGACCCCGATCGCGGCTTCCGCCTCGCGACCTATGCGATGTGGTGGATTCGCGCGGCGATCCAGGAATACATCCTGCACTCCTGGTCGCTGGTGAAGATGGGCACCACGGCGGCGCAAAAGAAGCTGTTCTTCAACCTGCGCAAGCTCAAGGGCCAGCTGCAAGCGGTCGAGGACGGCGACCTGTCGCCCGAGAACTTGAAGAAGATCGCGACCGAGCTCGACGTGCCCGAGGCCGATGTGGTCAGCATGAACCGGCGGCTCGCCAGCCCCGACCATTCGCTGAACGCACCGCTGCGGAGCGACAGCGAGGGGGAATGGCAAGACTGGCTGGTCGACGAGACTGAAAGCCAGGAGATCAAGCTCGGCGAACGCCAGGAACTGGGGCTGCGCCGCGACCTCCTGGAAAAGGCGATGACGCATCTCAACGACCGCGAGCGCCACATCCTCGGCGAACGCCGGCTCAAGGACAGCCCGACGACGCTCGAGGACCTGTCGCAGCAATACGGCATCTCGCGCGAGCGCGTGCGCCAGATCGAGGTGCGCGCCTTCGAGAAGCTGCAAAAGGCGATCAAGGCCGCGGCGCTCGAACGCCGCCTGGTGGCGTAACCGGCCAACGCACGAATGTCCATCCCGGCGGGGCCCGGGGTGATGCAATTGTGTCGAAGGCACCTTACCTAAGGGTGCCTTCGCCCTGCATCGAGCGCCCATCCGTGACCGCGACCGCCGAACATTCCGGCCACCGCCACCCTGACACTGGCGGCGGCGAGAAGGACCCTGTCTGCGGAATGAGCGTCGATCCGGCGACCGCACGCCACCGAGCGGTGTATCGCGGCCGTCCCTATGTCTTCTGCGGCTCGCGGTGCAAGGAGCGCTTCGTCGCCGAGCCGGCGAAATTCCTCGCACCGCAGATAGCATGTGCGCCGGCGAGCGCGGGTCAATGGACCTGTCCGATGCACCCGGAGGTCATCGAGCCACGACCCGGAAACTGTCCGCTCTGCGGCATGGCGCTTGAACCGATGCTGCCCGACGCCGGCGATACGGCCGCGCCGGAATTGCGCGGCATGACGCTGCGCCTGCGGCTGAGCGCGATCCTCAGCCTGCCGCTGCTCGTCATCGGCATGTTCGGGATCGGCTTCCCGGGCGTCGTCTGGGTGCAGCTGGCGCTGGCGACGCCCGTGGTGCTGTGGGGCGGCTGGCCGTTTTTCGCGCGCGGCTGGGCAAGCCTGAAAAACCGCCGGCTCAACATGTTTACGCTGATCGCGCTCGGCACCGGCATTGCCTATCTCGACAGCGTCGCGGCGGCGCTGTTCCCGCAAATCTTTCCCGCCGCGTTCCGGACGATGGACGGGCGCGTGCCGCTATATTTCGAGGCCGCCGCGGTCATCGTGACCCTGGTGCTGTTGGGCCAGGTGCTCGAATTGCGCGCCCGCGCGCTCACCGGCGGCGCCATCCGCGCGCTGCTCGACCTCGCGCCAAGAACCGCGCGGCTCGTCAGTCCGGACGGTAGCGAGCGGGATGTGCCGCTCGCCGAAGTCATGGTCGGCGATGTGTTGCGCGTGCGCCCGGGTGAGACCGTGCCAGTCGACGGTATCGTCGTCGCAGGCGAGAGCGCGGTCGACGAGTCGATGCTGACCGGCGAGGCAATGCCGGTCGATAAGACCGTGGGCGACGCGGTCACCGGCGCGACGCTCAACCGATCCGGCAGCTTTGTGATGCGCGCCGAGAAGATCGGCGGCGAAACGCTGCTCGCGCGCATTGTCGCGCTGGTCGCCGCGGCGCAGCGTTCGCGCGCGCCGATCCAACGGCTCGCCGATACGGTCGCGGCGCGGTTCGTGCCGGCGGTGCTCGCGGTCGCGGCGGTCGCG
Organism: Alphaproteobacteria bacterium; assembly: GCA_030039815.1. Taxonomy (GTDB): domain Bacteria; phylum Pseudomonadota; class Alphaproteobacteria; order ATCC43930; family CGMCC-115725; genus DATARH01. The sequence continues at coordinate 482 of JASHUW010000482.1, read as the reverse complement.
TTCCTGGCCTGGGCGATTTTGGGGCCGCCACCGGCACTTGCCCACGCGCTGGTGGCGGCGATCTCGGTGCTGCTGATCGCGTGTCCTTGCGCGCTCGGCCTGGCGACGCCGATGTCGATCATGGTCGGTGCCGGGCGCGGCGCGCAGGCCGGGGTTCTGGTGCGCGATGCCGAAGCGATGCAAAGCCTCGAACAGGTCGACACGCTGGTCGTCGACAAGACCGGAACCTTGACCGAGGGCAAGCCGAGCCTGGTCGCGGTCACCACGCTGGGCGCCATCGCCGAGGATCACCTGCTGCAGCTCGCTGCGGCGGCGGAGCGCGGCAGCGAGCATCCGCTGGCCGCCGCGATCGTCGCCGGCGCCGAGGCACGCGGTCTCGCGTCGCTGCCGACCGCCGCGTTCCGCGCCGAGCCCGGTAAGGGCGTCGTCGCAACGGTTGCGGCACGCCGCATCGCGGTCGGGAACGACAAGCTTTTCGCCGC
>JASHUW010000481.1 GCA_030039815.1 Alphaproteobacteria bacterium | reverse complement strand
AGGAGGGGCTGATCGCCCAACGCGACGCAGCCGTTGCTGCGGCGACAGTGGCGCCGCCGCAGACCTTGGCGGAAGCACGCGAGCTCGAATTCCACCATATCGTCGCGGAAGGAACCTTTGAGAACGACAAGGAGCTGTTTCTCGCCGCCTCGTCCGACGAAGGAGAAAGCGGCTATCAGGTGATAGCCCCGCTGCTTATAACCGACGGACGCACGATGTTCGTCAATCGCGGTTTCGTCCCGCTCGAACTGAAGGATCGCACGAAGCGCGCGGCCGGTGAGTTGTCCGGCACGGTGCGCGTGGTCGGGCTGCTGCGCGTGCCCCCGGCGACAAAGCCCAGCTTTTTCCTGCCCGATAATCGGCCGGACCTGAACCTGTGGTTCTGGGTCGACCTGTCGGCGATGGCGCGACAGGACGGCATCGCCGATGCCGTTCCGTTCTATATCGACGCCGACAAGACGCCGAACCCTGGCGGCTGGCCGAAAGGCGGCGTCACCCGCCTGGAGCTGCCGAACAACCATCTGCAATACGCGATCACCTGGTTCTCGCTGGCCGTGGCGCTGGCTGTCATCTATGTGCTCTACCATCGCAACAATTCGCCGCCGGTCTAAGCGATGAACCAAACGGCGATCTGGAGGTTTACAGGTTCAATGCGAGCGGCCATATCTCGCCGAGGCGAGAGCGGGCCGCACCCCCGTACGGCTCCGTACCAGAACATTGCCAGGGGATACCGGTGATCGAAATTGGTGCCCAGCAAGAGGCTCGCGACACCGGCCGTCCGGCCGCGCGTCGGCAATTTGACGCGGTACGGCGCGAGAGCGAGGTGCTTGCCTCGCGGCTCACCCCAGAGGATCAGTCGATCCAGTCAACGCCCGATGTCAGCCCGACGAAATGGCATCTCGCGCACACTACCTGGTTTTTCGAGACCTTCATCCTGAAGCGCTTCGATCCCGCGTACCGGGTGTTCGATCCGGCGTTTCATTATCTCTTCAATTCCTACTACGAGGCCGAGGGGCCGCGCCATCCGCGGCCGCAACGCGGGATGCTGTCGCGTCCGTCCTGCGCCGACGTCGCGTCCTATCGCGGGCATGTCGAGGCCGGCATAGCGCAGCTGATTGAGAGCGCGAGCGACGCGGCGTGGCGCGAGATCGCACCGCTCATCGAGCTCGGCTGCCACCACGAACAGCAGCATCAGGAGCTGATCCTGATGGATATCAAGCATGTCTTCTCGCTGAACCCGCTGCTGCCGGCCTATCAGCCGCCGCGCCGCCGCGCGCCGGGTAGCACGGTGCCGCTCGACTGGGTTGCATTCGCGGGTGGACTGGCGCAGATCGGTCATGACGGCGATGGCTTCGCGTTCGACAATGAAGGTCCCCGGCACCGCGTCTGGGTCGAGCCGTTCCGCCTGGCGACGCGGCCGGTGAGCTGCGGCGAGTTCGCCGAGTTCATCGCTGCCGGCGGCTATCGCGAGCCCGAATTCTGGCTGTCCGAGGGCTGGGCAACCGTGCAGCAGCAGGGCTGGGAGGCGCCGCTTTACTGGCGGGCGGTCGATGACGGCTGGCGCATCTTCACGTTGAGCGGCGAGAGGCGTCTCGATCCCGCGGAGCCCGTCGTTCATATCAGCTTTTACGAGGCCGATGCCTACGCCAAATGGGCTGAGAAACGGCTGCCGACCGAGGCGGAGTGGGAAGTCGCCGCCGAGGGCCGGCCGCTTGCCGGCAATCTCGCCGACAGCCGCCGCTATCATCCCGCAGCGGTCGACGGCGCGGGCGAGGGCATACGCCAGATGATCGGCGATGTCTGGGAGTGGACCCAGAGCCCTTATACGCCCTACCCGCGCTTTCGGCCGGTCACCGGCGCGATCGGCGAATACAACGGCAAGTTCATGTCGAACCAGATGGTGCTGCGCGGCGGCGCGGCGGTGACGCCCGCCAACCACATCCGCACCACCTATCGCAATTTTTTCCCGCCTTCGGCGCGCTGGGCGTTTTCCGGGCTGCGCCTCGCGGAGGATGCGTGATGCCCGATGGATCGAGCTTCATCTTTCATGACCTCGCGCCGGGCGAGGACAGCTTTCGCGACGCGGTGCTGGCCGGGCTGTCGGCCAGGCCGAAGTCGCTGCCGTGCAAGTTTTTCTACGATGAGCGCGGCTCGGCGCTGTTCGAGGCGATCTGCGAGGTGCCGGAATATTATCTGACGCGCACAGAGCTTGCGATCCTCGAAACCAAGGCCGGCGCCATCGCCGAGCAGATCGGTCCGAATTGCCGGCTCGTCGAGTTGGGGAGCGGAGCGAGCCGCAAGGTGCGGCTGTTGCTTCAGGCGCTCCAAGCGCCGCTCGCCTACGTGCCGGTCGACATCTCGCGCGGCTTTCTGCGCGAGGCGGCGGCGGGCATCGCCGCCGATTTCCCCGATGTCGAGGTGATCGCAGTCTGCACCGATTATACACGGCCCTTTGCGCTGCCGAAGATTTCGGGGCCGGCGGGGAAGACGGTCGGGTTCTTCCCCGGCTCGACGATCGGCAATTTCGAGCCCGAGGCGGTGATCGCTTTCCTGACGCATGTCGGCAAGCTCTTGGGCCCGGGTGCGGAGATGCTGATCGGCGCCGACGTCAAGAAGAACAAGGCGATACTGGACGCTGCCTACAACGATGCCCAGGGTCTCAACGCGGCGTTCAACCTCAACCTCTTGCACCGCATTCGCGGCGAGCTCGACAGCGATATCGCGATCGGCGATTTCGCCCATGTCGCGTTCTACAACCCCGATGAAGGCCGGGTGGAACTCTACATCAAGAGCCTCAGCGACCAGAGCGCAGTCATCGCCGGGCGGCGCTTCTCGTTTAGCGCGGACGAAATGATCCACACCGAGAATTCCTACAAATACGCGGTTGCCGAATTCCATGCGCTCGCCGCCCGCGCCGGGTTCCGCGCGCTCGACACCTGGACCGACGCGGAGGGCAAGTTCGCCGTGTATTATTTGCGGCGCGACTAAGCCGCCGCGCTCTTGGTTTCGTAGAGCGCATCGAGTGCCGCACCGTAGACCTCGCGCACCGCGTGGCGTCTGATCTTGAGGGTCGGGGTCAGCTGGCCGTTGGCGGTGGTGAACGGCTCGCGTGCGATGATGAAGCGGCGCACGCGCTCGACCGCCGGAAGCTTGGCGTTGACCGCGCCGACGACATCGCCGAGCGCCTTGTGGAGCCCAGGATGCTCGACAAGCGCCGCAAGCTCGCCGCCGGCACCGCAAATCTGCGTGGCGAATTCCGGATCCGGCACGATGATCGCGACAAGATGCGGGCGCTGGTCGCCCCACACCATCGCCTGGGCGATCTCGGGCGCCAGCGTCAGCGCGCCCTCGATCTTCGCCGGGGCGATCATGTCGCCGCCGGAATTCTTGATGAAATCGCGCTTGCGGTCGGTGATGCGCAGGTAGTTGTCGGGGTCGAGGAAGCCGATATCGCCGGTCTTCAGCCAGCCATTGACGATCGTGCGCGCGGTTGCCTCGGGATCGTTCCAGTAACCCTTCATGACATTGGCGCCGGCGACGAGGATTTCCCCATCATCGGCGATCTGGACCTCGACGCCCTTGAGTGGCGGGCCGACCGAATCGATTCTGTTGCCGCCGGGCCGGTTGCACGAGATGACCGGGGCCGCCTCCGTCTGGCCGTAGCCCTGCAAGAGCTGCACGCCGAGCGCCAGGAAGAAGGCGCCGATCTCGGGGTTGAGCGGCGCGCCGCCCGACACCATCGCCTTCAGTCGGCCGCCGAACCGCGCCCGCACCTTATCGCGCACGAGCTTGTCGAGCAGCGGATCGAGCAGGCGTTGCCGCACGCCGAGGGTCTCGCCGGCAACGCGCTTGCGGCCGGTGGTCACCGCAGCTTCGAAAAGGCGGCGCTTTAGCCCCTTCTCGCGCTCGATGCCGCGGCGGATGCGCTGGTGCATGGTCTCGTAGAGCCGCGGCACCGCGGTCATGATCGTCGGTCGCGCCTCGACGAGGTTGGCGGCGAGCGTCTCAGCACCCTCGGCGAAATAGATTTGCGCGCCGATCGAGATCGGGAACATCAGGCCCGCTGTGTGCTCGTAGGAATGCGACAGCGGCAGGAACGACAGGAAGACCTCGTCGCCGAGTCCCAGCATTTCCAAGAGGTGGAAGGCTCCGGCGCAATTGGCGAGAATGTTGCGGTGGGTGAGCATCACGCCCTTCGGCACGCCGCCAGTGCCGGATGTGTAGATGAGGCAGGCGATGTCGTCGGAGGCAAGCGCGGCGACGCGGTCGGCGACGTCGTCGGGCTGCGTGTCGCCGAGTTCAAGCACCGCCTGCCAGCCGCGCGCGCTGTCCGACACCGGCTCGATGACGACGATGGCCTCAACGCTCGGCACCTGCGCCGCGGCGGCGGCCGTCCGGTCGCTAACCGGCGGCTTCGAGGCGATCACCGCGCGCGCGCCGCTATTGCCGAGAACATGGCGGTGGTCGTCAACGGTGTTGGTTGTGTAGGCGGGGACAGTGATCGCTCCGGCGCTCATGATCGCGAGGTCGGCGAGCGCCCATTCGGGCCGGTTCTCGGCGGCCAGCGCGACCCGATCGCCGGGCTGGACGCCGAGCGCGATGAGGCCGCGCGCTAGACGGTTGACGGTGCGCGCCGCCTCAGCCCAGCTCAGCGAGCCGTA
>JASHUW010000480.1 GCA_030039815.1 Alphaproteobacteria bacterium | reverse complement strand
GACAAGCCGCATCAACCGGGCGATCGAGCTCCTGGCCCAGGGCCAGGCGATCTACTATGTCGGCGCCCATACCGGACATGTGCTGACGAAAGCACAGGGCCGAGAAGATTCAGGTACTTGGGCCGATTATATTAATGTCGGCATGGAGCATGGCGCGTTCGACATGACGGGCCTCGCTGATTACCTGAAGGGGCTGGTCGATGGCGGGCCGACGCGTTCCGGCCACCGCGCGCCGACAGTCATCGTCGAGGCCCCGGTCAACGGCATCAACGAGGATCACGTCCGCTACAATGCCTGGCAGTTCCGCCAGATCCTGGGCCGCGGCGCGCACGGCGTGTTGCTGTGCCAGGCGGAGACCGCCGGCGCGGCGCGCGCTTTTGTCGAAAGCTGCCGCTATCCGCATCACCTCGAAGGCGTCGACCCGAGTCTGCCGACGCCGCTCGACCGCATGAGGGGCGCGGCGGGACGAGCGAAAAACGGGCTTGGGGTCGGCACGCGCGGCCGCGGCTCGGAGGCGACGGCGGCGGCGATCTGGGGGGTTTCCGAGGCCGTGTACCGGGAGCTGGCCGACCCGTGGCCGCTCAACCCGCAGGGCGAATTGCTGCTCGGCGTCAAGCTCGAAAGCCCGGAGGGCATCGCGCATTGCGAGGAAATCCTCGCGACGCCGGGACTGGGGTTCGCCGAATTGGGGCCGGGCGACCTGTCGCTGGCGCTCGGCTACAAGGAGATGCCGCGCGACAAATACCCGCCCGAGATGGCCGAGGCGCGCGAGCGCGTGCTGGCGGCGTGCAAGAAGAACGGCATCGCCTTTCTCGAAATCGGCACGCCCGACAACATCAAGACGAAGATCGACCAGGGCGTGCGCGTGGTCGCCGGGCACAGCGAGGAAGCCGCGAAAATCGGCCGAGCGTACCAGGGTCGGACGATGCCGGTTTAGCCGTCGTCCAGATCGGCGTCTTCGGCTTCGTTCAACAAAATATCCAGCATCTGGCCGGTGCGGGTGAGGAAGTTCCGCGTCACCCGGTAGTGTTCGGTCTCGCGATAGGCGATGAGGCTCGGCGCGCCGCTGTCCAACTGGTAGATCGCGGCATTCGGATAGGCCATCAGGATCGGCGAGTGGGTGGCGATGAGGAATTGCGAGCCGGCCTGCACCAACTCGTGCAGCCGGGTGAGAAACGCCAGCTGGCGCGACGGCGACAAGGCGGCTTCCGGCTCGTCGAGCAGGTAGAGGCCATCGCCGCCAAAGCGGTTCATGAACAGCGCGAAGAACGACTCGCCGTGCGACTGCTCGTGCAGCGAGCGGCCGCCGTAGGAACTAATGATCCGCGGCGCCGGGCTCGGCTCCCGGTCCAGTTCTTCAATGTTGCTCGCGACATTGAAATAGCTCTCGGCGCGCAGAAAGAAGCTGTCGCGCGCCCGGCGCGGGCTGCGGACGAGCCGGAGATAATCCTTGAGCGAGGAATGCGAGGCGCGCGTCGAGAAGTTGAAATTGCGGCTGCCGCCCTCGGGGTTGAGGCCTGAGCGGACCGCAATGGCTTCGAGCAGCGTCGATTTCCCCGAGCCGTTCTCGCCGATGAAGAACGTCACCGGCTCCTTGAACTCGATCTCGCGCAGGGTGCGGATCGCCGGGATGGTGAACGGGTAGGCGTCGGGCGCCTCGATCTTGTCGCGCAGCACCGCGACGGCGGTGAGGAAGTTGCGCGCCTGGTAGTTGGGGGTCGTTTTAGCCGTCATTCCGGGGCGATCCGCAGCCGCCGGACGGCCGCCCGAGGGCGTTCCGGGGAGAGCCTCGAACCCATAAACACAGGCGAATGAAAGCTTGACGCCGTTCGTGTTCATGGATCCCGGACAGCAAGGCTCGCTTGCCCGGCAGAGCCGGGGCTCGCCTCACTTCCGGGATCACGCTCACGGCGCCGTCGTCACGCCGGCGTTCGCGAGTGCGGCGATCTCGGCGGCGGAGTAGCCGAGTTCGGCGAGCACCTCGGCGCTGTTTTCGCCGAGCGCGGCGACCCAGTCCTGCGCCGCGGCGCGCGAGCCCGACAGGCGGAACGGCGGATTGAGCGCGAGAAACATGCCGCCTTTGTCGTGTACCTCCTGCAGCGAGCGGCGGTGCGCGAGCTGCGGGTCCTGCATCGCTTCCGCCACCGTGCGGTAGGGCGATGACGGCACGCCGTGGCGATCGAAAACCGCCTGCACTTCGGCGGTCGGCAGCTGGCTCGACCATTGTTCCAGCTCGTCCATCAACTGGCCCCAGTTGACGCGACGGTTCTGGTATTTCTCGAAGCGCGGGTCGGCCAGCCAATCCTGCCGCCCGGCGGCGGCGGCCAGGTTCTGGAAGGTACGCTCGCTGGCGACCGACAGGTTGACATAACCGTCCCTGGTGGCGACCGGGCCAAAGATCGGCCGCGGCGGCAAGGGCACGTCGAATTGCGAGTTCTGCAGCTCGCCGAGGGTCAGCGACAGCATGCTTTCAAGCATCGACACGTCGATCATCTGCCCTTCGCCGGTGGCCTGGCGCTGGTTCAGCGCGGCGCAGATCGCGCCGAACGCGTAGGTGCCGCTCAGCACGTCGGCGATGAAGATGCCGCAATAATCGGGGCGGCGCGGCTCGACCTGGTGGGCGATCTGCGCCAGATCGTAGCCCGAAGCGGCGTGGATGACCGGCGCATAGGCCGGGCGGCCCGCCGACGGGCCGGTCTGGCCGTAGCCGGAGATCGCGCAATAGACGATCGCGGGGTTGACCTCGCGCAGCTTGGGATAATCGAGCCC
>JASHUW010000479.1 GCA_030039815.1 Alphaproteobacteria bacterium | reverse complement strand
CGGCGTCGTGGCCGCGGCCGCCTCGCTGCTGAGCGATGACTCCGCGGCCGCACCTTCGCCGGCGCCCGCGCTCTCTCCGGCCATCGCATTGCTGGTCTGCTCGGCGGCGACATCGCCTTGTGCGGCCGAGGACTCGGCGCCTGTCGCCGCCGAGCTCTCCGAGGCGCTCGGCGGGGCCGGGCTCACGCCGCCCGTGTAAGGATCGACGCTCTGGCCGCCGCTGTACGGGTCGGCATTCGCGCCGCTGACGTTCTCGCCGGTGTACGGATCGCCAGCCGGTTGCCCGGTGAACGGGTCGGTGCTCTCGCCGCCCGTGTACGGATCGACGTTCTGGCCGCCGGTATAGGGGTCGCTGACTTGCGCGCCCGCACCCTGACCAACACCCTCGTCCGGGGGAGCCGGATCCACGCCCTGGCCGCCGCCGGCGGTCGGCTCGACGCTCTGCCCGCCGGTGAGCTGGTTGCTCGACGATTGGGTCTCGACGCTCGAGACGGCGTCTTGCGTTGGATCGACCTGGCATGATCCGGCGACGGGTGGCCCGGGCGATGCCAGTACCGGCTCACCCGGTGCGGGCGGCTCCGGCGAGACCATCTCGGACGAGAGCGTGTCGCTTGATGGCGGGCCCGGCGACACGCCACCGGTGTCAGGCGGCGCCGGCGATACGCCTCCGGTATCGGGTGGCGGCGGCGTGGGTGGCGGCGTTGGCGGCGGCGGAGTAGGCGGTGGCGGAGTAGGGGGTGGTGGCGTCGGCGGCGGTGGAGTCGGCGGCGGAGGCACCGGCGGCGGTGGCGTCGGCGGCGTCGGCGGCGTCGGTGGTGTTGGTGGTGGCGTGCCGCCGGTCATCGCGGACCCGTATCAGCTGGGGTAAACGGGGCTCTAGGAGACCATCGCCGTGGTGTCGTCATAATCGAAGTGGTAGTGAAGCGGCACGATCGGATTGCCGCTCGTGTCACGGTTCTTACATTTGATCACCACTTCCCATCGGTCATCCTCGGCCCGCTGACCGCGCGTCCCGACGACCGTGCCGCTGATCGACGTTAAGGGCGCTCCGGGCACGCTGAAAAGGGTCGACGATACGCTGACGGTGGTGGTGTTGATCGTGATCGGCCCACGGTAGACCAGCGTGCCGATCAGGTAGACCCACTCGTTATCCTCAACGCGAACTACCGGCTCACCCGCCTTCACCCAGTCGCCCGGGTTCTTGAACACGCCGGTGACGATGCCGTTGACCGGCGACATCAGTATGGTGTCGAGGTAGGCGACCTGAAGCCGTTTGACGTCGAGGTCCATCGACCGCAGGTCATTGTCAAAAACCTGCTCGAGGTTCGGCAGATTCTGATTGGCCATGAACTGGGCGAACCGTTCGTCCATCAGGCTGATCTGGGCGCGCTGGTTCTGCGCGGCGCTTTCCAGATGCGGCACCCGATACCCGTAATCGGTGTTCACGACCCTCTGCTGCTGGTCGGCCTGACCCTTGCTCTCCGTGCGGCCGACGCTGATGCTGTTTTGAACCGAAAATCCGGCATCGAAGGTCGAGGTCAGCGAAGTGCCGACGTTGACGCCGAACGAAACGTCATCCGAAAAGGAGCTGGTGGTGCCGCCCGGGATGCTCCCCACCGACAAGTCGCCATTGATCGCGTCGGAAAAACTGTTCGACGCGCCGTCCTGGACGCTGCCGCTCGCCGATGTGTTGAAGCCGTCACCAATCGTCGTCGTACAGGATTCGCCGGTACTGTCGGTCTTTGACCGCAGCTCACTGATCGTCGACCTGACGACGGCGAGCCGACCGTCCGCGAAATAGGCGGAATAAAGTAGATCGGCCTGATTCTGCGCGATCGTCGCTAGTTCATGCAGCCGGTTCGGCTTCGAGTGCAAATTCGCTGGCGAATAGATGTCGCGCATCCGAGTGATGATTTCGGTCTGGTTCTGGTAATTGGAATAGAACGAGTTTTCTCGGGCCCTGATGGCCTTGTCCAACACGGCCTTTGTCGGCTCGGCGCGTAACCAGCACAGTCTCGACGCTTCGACCTTCGCGTCGGTTCGGATGGCGTGAGCGTCAAATTGCAACCGCGCGGGGTGGCCGGACACGGTCGTCAAAAGGTCGTGATAAAAACCTGGAAAGTCGAATTGCTTCACCGGGTCCCCGAGTTGGGCCGTGACCGTCTCCAGGATGCCTCCGACACTGAACGAAAGGCTTGCCCATTCGCACGGGCGGACGCGCATGTTGACGACTTTTGCGGGCTGTGGAGGGCTCATTGCGATGCTCCATATGGGGGCTATGGGGCCACGGATTGCTCACACACTTCGGTTCGGCTGAGATAACCGCGGGCTGCACCGTGACTAGGGGCGCACCGTGCAGCGGACATTGGATTCGAGACTGCAAGTCGCGTAGACGCCGCTATACCCTTGCAACGGGATCGTCACGAGCTCGCCGGGATCGAGCGTGCCTAGCGGCTGTAGCGGTCCCCCGCTCGTTTGGGTTCCGACCGTGATCTGCTCGCCGAAAAGATCGTTGTGGATATACAGCAGCATCGGATTGGGGAAAGTGATCGGTGCCATATTGGCTGAACCCCACACATATATCGTCCCGCGCACGCGCAACCGGTAATCGTGATGATCGTCACGTCGCGGCATGGGGTGGTGAAACACCCTAAGGGATTGGGTTTGCATGGTCGGGCTTTCCTTCGCGGTTGGGGGCTACCATTCAAAGGAATTGGGAAAGACAAAATTGGTGAAGGTGATCATCGCGCTCGGTTTGATTGTCTTGACGTGATGCCACCACCCGACGGGCATGAACATCACGTCCCCGGGCTCAAGCGTCAGCTCGATGACAGTCGCGTTTCGGAAATTGGGCCAGCGGTCGAAATCCGGGTTCTCGCAATCGACGTCGCTGAAAAAACTCGTGGTGTTGTAGACGTACTGCCATTGCTCCGCCGGAATGATGTAAAAGTGCTTTCGGCCAAATACCTGCGCCATCATGATGTTGCAGGCGTCATGATGGAGCGGGGTGACAGTTCCGCCGGGGCCGAACCACAGAAAACAGCGACCGTCGAGTGCCGAGGGATCGAGGTATTCCTCGAACACCGTCAGGTCGTTAAGGAGCGTTCGACAAGCCGGGCGGCGGAAAAAGTCGTTGTTGGCGACCAAATAGCGATCGTTGGTGATGCCGCCGCTGTACACCATGTCGACGTAATCGGCGAAGCGGACGGTTTGGCGGTGTTGCGGGTAGTTCAATTCGTATCGCGGATCGGCCTCGCGCCCGGCCATGATTTCGATCTCGGTGTCGCCAATCGCGTTTTTCAGGTAATCGGCCGTCCACAATTTCAGTGCCGGCCACGTTGCCGTCAGCCCCGTCATCACCACAGGTCGGTTCGCCGCGTAGTACTCTTCGAGGAATTGCTGGCGCGACGGTGCGGCGCGTCGGTCGACCCCGGCGGATTTGCGACCGAGGCGAGACACCCGCTGCAAGGCGTCGAGAAATCGCCGGGGCTTGTGCGGGTCTGGCGCGGTCTTGTCGGCGACGGCGCCCTGCGGTTGGCGAAAGCGTTCGAAAAGCGGGCTGCCGAGCGGTGCCGCCAGGGCGCCTTCTTCAGCTTTTTTGGTAGCCGAGTTGGCCCCTCGGCCTCGGGCGTTGCCGTTGGCGACTTTCGCGCGTGGCTTGGCGCGATTTTGCTGCCGCTTGAATTTGCCGTAGCGCGCGAGCCAATCGTCGGTTTGGCCGTCCGCCTGGCGCCTGAGGCGAGGCGGCGCGATGCCGTTGACGCCGGGGATTTCGAGCCAGCGCAGCACCCGCTCGACATTGCTCGCGTAGTCCGACGCCAGATCCTCGTATTCGACGACCAGCGGTTCGATGCCGTTGTTTTTGAAATAGTTGCGCCAGCGTTGATCGTTCTGGTCGAGCATGACCTCGAGGTCGCGGATCGCCACTGGATCGAAGGGCAGTTCGCGCGCCCTCGCTGCGCCGGGAGGACGGCTGATCCCATCGATCTGCCACCATTCGTCGGTCTTGCAGGCGCGGTAGTAGGAAATTGCCTGGCGCGCCTTATCGCGCCGGGTGAGCCATATATAGCGCGGTTTACCAAACACGATCGCCATTAAGGAGGCGATCGGTTTCCCGCGATACTCTTCGATCTCGGTCAGCTTTCGCCAAAGCTCGGCAAACTGATAGTAATGCAGTTTGATGCCGCACACGCCGTTACTGGTCGTCGCACTGGCCAATACATGATCAATATATGATGAATACGGTGAGTGAGGCGGCAGTTCGCCGCCGAATTGCGCTTTCTGGCTCTCTTCCTCGAGGACGTTGAACCACTCGCGGGGGTTGCCGGCACGCGCGGTTGACGCGAGCCCCTCGCTCAGCAGCCAGCTGCCCGACCGCGGGTTGGTGCAGATGACATAGGACTGCGCGCGAAATGGGACAACGGGTAGCAATGTACTCCCCTTTCCCACAACCTTGCGCCAGCAAAACTGGCGCGCGGCAGGCTACCGAAGAAGCTTTTGCTATAGCATTGACCCTCAATTATGGGTCAAATATCTATGCGAATTCATGATAATAAA
>JASHUW010000478.1 GCA_030039815.1 Alphaproteobacteria bacterium | reverse complement strand
CCGGGGCGGCCACCGCTGCAGCCCAATGTCGAGATCAACGCCGCGCTGCTGCTCGACGCGGTCGGCCTGCCGCGCGAGGCGTTCATGCCGGTTTTTGCCATCGCGCGCTGCGCCGGCTGGCTCGCCCATGCGCTGGAAAGCCGGCGCCAGGGCCGGCTGGTGCGGCCCAGCTCCGCCTATATCGGCCCGCGTCCGGCAGGCGCCGCCGCGGGTTAGCGGCCTATTCGAGCGACCAATGGTAGCCGACGGTCGGTACCGGCCGCACGCCCGGATCGGGTTTCGACATACCGAGCGTCGGCCCCTCATAGGGCGCCGGTTTCGGATCGGCATAGGTCGGCGGCTTGACGATCGGCGCCGGTTCGCTGGCGACGACATTGGCGGAAATCGCCGGCACGGCGCCAAGATTGACGCGGTTCGCGCAATTTTGCGCTGCGGCGCGCGCCTTCGCGGTTTGGGCTTTTGACGGGTTCAGGGGGCAGGCCGCCAGCGCGGCGGAGCCGGCGAATGCAAGGCCCACGAATACGGCGAATGCGATGCGGATCATCGCGTCCCTCCACCGTTATTCACTTGCTTGTCACTTTAACACCCGAAGATCGCGGCGATGAAAGCAAAATCGACTCGCCGAATGCCTCGAACTACTTGCGGGCGCGAAGGTCGATTGCAGAATGTTCTTGCTTCCGCCTATGCGCTCGGCGCAGAACTTCCCGGCTTCGCGTGCACCGGGCGCAGGCGACGCGGGTAATGGAGATAAACTATAAATGGTTTCCTCTGTAAGTTGATGCGATGCGCCTGACCCTCCCCTGCTTCCTCCACGCGCGTACGCTGCTCTGCGCGAGCGCGGCCGTCGCGCTCGTGACGCTGCTGTCGGCGAGCCCCGCGACCGCGTCGGACGATACCGCCCCGCCGGCCGAGGCGAACCCCTTGTTGCCGGCCACCGCATCGCCGAACGCGACGCCCGGCGACAGCGAGATCAAGGCGCGGCTCGCCGGCACCGGCCCGCTCAGCATCGCCGGCGAGCCGGTTCACGCCGCGCTGCTGCGCCGCTTCTATGACGAGCACGGCGATGTGCCGATCTGGGCGACGCGTCCGGCCCAGGCAAGCGCGTTGTGGCATGCGGTGCTGAACGCGGAGGATCAAGGCCTCGATCCCGACGATTTTCACGTCGTCGCCTTCGCCAAGACCGGGCTGACGCCGACTGACCGCGATCTGCTGCTGTCCGATGCGTTTCTCGGCTATGCCGAGGCGCTGGCGCGCGGCGTGATGCCGAGTGACATGCGCAACGATGACGAGGATCTAAGCCCAGGCCCGGTCGATGTCGTCGCCGCGCTCGACAGCGCGATGACCAGCGCCGATCCGAAGGCGGCGATCGACACGTTGGCGCCGAGCACGCCGGACTACGCCGCGCTGCGCCGTGCCTACGAGTCGTACCGGGCGATGGCCAAGGCCGGCGGCTGGCCGCACGTGCCCGAAACCGCGTCGCCCGACCGGGCTCGTATCCTGCAGCATCGGTTGGCGATCGAGGGCTATCTGCCCGCCGGCTACGCGACCGATTCGATGGACGCGGAGACGACACAGGCGCTGAAGAAGTTTCAGGAGCTGCACGGGCTGACGCCCGATGGCGTCCTCGGCAATGCGACATTGATCGAGCTCAACATCCCGGCCGAGCTGCGCGCCCGACAGATCGCGGTCAATCTCGAACGGCTGCGCTGGCTGCCGCGCGACATGCCCGCCGACCGCGTTTGGGTCAACACCGCGAATGAGCAGCTTCAGCTGTTCCAGAGCAACGACCCGACCTTTACCACACGGGTTGTCGTCGGGCAGTCGGACAAGCAGACCCCGGAATTCCAGGCGCAGATCGTCAGCGTCCTCTACAATCCGCCCTGGTACATCCCCTACGGGATCGCCCAGAAAGAGATCATGCCGCTGCTCGAGGCCGATCCCGACTACCTCGACAAGCATCACATGGCGATGCGCGACAACGGATCGATCCTGCAGGAAGCGGGGCCCTATAGCGCGCTCGGCCGTCTCAAATTCGAGATGCCGAACCGGTTTGACGTGTATCTGCACGACACGCCGCTGCGCTCGTATTTCGCCCGCGACAACCGCCGCCTCAGCCATGGCTGCGTGCGCGTGCAGAACCCGCGCGAGCTGGCCTCGCTATTGCTCGGCATCCCGGAAGACGAGATCACCAAGAACATCAACACCGGCGCGACCTACCGGCACGCCCTGGCGCAGCCGCTTCCGGTGTTCATCGTCTATCAGACCGCGTTTATCGACGGCGACGGCACGCTCGAGTTCCGGCCCGACGTCTATCAGCGCGACAACGACATCGCCCAGCACCTGCTTCTTCGCGAGCAGCCACCCCTCGCCCAGCAAAACCCGGCTGACCAACGCGGCGGCTGATTAGATTTTAGCCGTGCGCAACCATTAGGCGGTCGCACGGCGAAAATTGGCCTCTGAGATGCGTTTTCTGCAGCTCTGGGGGTTGTCCGATCCAATTTCTGATGCTAAGGCCTTCCCCAGCTTGTCGTGGGGAGTTTAGTGCATTGTCGTCATCGTTGCTGACTCGGCGCCGGGTCATCGGCGCCGCGGCGGTCGCTACCGGCGTTGCCTTCATCAAACCCGCTCCGGCGATCTCCTTCGCGCCGCGATCGATTTCCCTCTACAACATGCACACCGGCGAGAGCCTGCGCGAGGTGTATTGGGCGGACGGCCACTACATTCGCGAGGTGGTGCGCGACATCAACTGGATCTTGCGCGACCACCATTCCGACGAGGTGCGGCCGATGAATGCCGGCGTGCTCGACGTATTGAGCCGGCTACGCGACCGGCTTGAAATTCATCAGCCGATTCAAGTGGTTTGCGGCTACCGCTCGCCGGAGACCAACCATCTGCTGTGGCTGCATGAAAGCGGTGTCGCGGCGAACAGCTACCACATGTACGGCATGGCGGTGGACCTGCGCTGCGAGGGCCGCAGCCTCGGCCAAGTGCATCAAGCCGCGCTGAGCCTCGCCGAGCAGTGCCGGCTGGGCGGCGTCGGCTATTATCCGGAATCGGATTTCGTGCACGTCGATTGCGGTCCCGAGCGCACCTGGTAGACGCGCCACCGGGCTGCCGCCCCTTGGGCGGGCCGTCACCGATCATCTAGACAGACGCGGGTTGCTTGTCGGGGGACCGTGCCTGTCGCGCTTTATACGCGCGCCCGGGCGAAACCGTTCCCGCCCTCGATCGACAATATCAGCGCGCCGAAACCCGCTTCAGCACATCGAGCCGCAGCGGCAGCTTGTCGCCGAGCCACATCGCGAACACCGTGTGGTCGTCATAGGCATTGCCGGCGAGCGGATGCACGAGAACGTCGAGCCCGGCGCGATTAAGCATGAGCCACGGCACCAGGCCGGCGAAATCCTCGATCGCAAAAGCGACCTGGTACATCGCGACGGTGTGCGGGCCGACCGGCTCGTCATGCCAGCTGCCGAGCGTCGCATGCGGAAAGGCGGCGCCGATCCCCTCGCGCACCCGCGCCGCGAGGTCGCGCGTCTTCGCCGGGTCGTAATAGATGTGCGCATGGTAGCCGTGGATTTGGGTGGGGTCGGCAAAGGCCTCAGCCATGGGCGATCTCCTGCGGCAGCGTCGCTTGTCCGGGCCCGAGCGCACGCTGCATATAAACCGAATCGACCCAGCGCCCGAACTTGAAGCCGATCGCCGGGAAGACGCCGATCTGCGCGAAGCCCAGCGCCGCATGCAGCCGGATCGACGGCAGCGTCTCGCTGCCGCCGATCACCGCGATCATCTGGCGGTAGCCCTGCGCGGCGACGCGGTCGATGACCTCGGAGAGCAGCGCCCGGCCGATGCCGCGCCCGATCTCGCGCTCGTCGATATAGATCGAGTCCTCGACGGTGAACCGATAGCCGATGCGCGCCCGATAGGGGCCGGCATAGCAATAACCGACGACCCGGCCGCCGCGCTCGGCGACCAGATACGGAAAGCCCCGCCCCACGATATCGCCGCGGCGACGCGCCATCTCCGCGACGCTGGGCGGCGCCTCCTCGAACGAGGCGATGCCGTGCAGCACGTGATGGCCGTAGATCGCGGCAATCGGCGCGACGTCGTCGTCGCGCGACGGCCGGATGAGAATTTCCTCCGCCATTTAAGCGACGCCCCCCGCGATCGCCTCCCCCGCCCCCGGACAGCCCGCCCTTGCGGGCGGTTCCGGGGGTGACCCGGGGGTCCACGTCTTCACGCGCGAACGTCCGAATGGCAAGACGTGGATGGCCGGGTCAAGCCCGGCCAAGGGGCTGGAAGCAAGAGTCATAATTACCCGCCGATCACCCGCTGCGACTTGCCGTCGAGGAAGGCGACGATGTTCTCGACGTATTGCGGAAACGAGCTGCGGTAATTCTCGTCGGTCACGTAACCGATATGCGGGGTCATGATGACGTTGGGGCAGCTGCGCAACGGATGGTCGATTGGCAGCGGCTCCTTGTCGTAGACATCGACCCCGGCATAGGCGAGCCGGCCCTCCTTGAGCGCGGCGATCATCGCGTCGGTGTCGACGATCGGCCCGCGCGAGGTGTTGACCAGCACCGCGCTCTTTTTCATCAGCCCGATCTCGCGCGCCCCGACGAGCCCGCGGCTGCGCGGGCTGAGCACGAGGTGCACCGACAGCACGTCGGAGCGGCGGAACAGCTCGTCCTTCTCGACCCGCTCGACGCCCTTCGCCGCGGCCGCCTCGGCGGTCAGGTTCTGGCTCCAGGCGATCGCCTTCATCTCGAAGGCGAGCCCGACCCGCGCCACCGCGCTGCCGAGCCGGCCGAGTCCCAGAAGCCCGATCGTCTTGCCGGCGACGCGATGGCCGACACGGGTCTGCCAGCCGCCCTGGCGCATAAAAGCGTGATCCTCGGCGATGCGCCGCATCGCGCCGAGGATGAGCCCCCAGGCGAGCTCGGCGGTGTCCTCGTTGCCGCCACCCGGCCCGCCGGTGCCGCACACGGTGACGCCGCGCGCCTTCAGCGCCTCCATGTCGAACGAGGCATTGCGCATGCCGGTGGTGATGAGCAGCTTCAGCTTGGGCAGTCTGTCGACGATGTGCTTCGGAAACGCGGTGCGCTCGCGCATCGCGCAGACGATCTCGCTGTCGGCGAGCGAGCGCACGACATCCGCCTCGTCGGCAAACGGGAACCGTTCGACCGCGATCTCGATGCCGCGGTCGCGCAGCGGCGACCAGTCGGCCATGTCGAGCGCAATGCCCTGGTAATCGTCGAGGATACTGACCCGCATCGCCTTCCCTCCCGCGTGTTCGAGGCGCCAACGCTAGAGCAAATTTCTTCTTGAGGGAATTCGCAGCCCGGCGGACACGGCGGTTCCACCGCCACGAAAAATTTTCGCGAAGGGCCCTTGTGCAATCCGGATCGAATGCCCAGCTTTGGCTAAATTGGCATAAGAACGTAAGAAGAACAAACCCTACCTCAGCAGCGGCGCGTACCCGTCGAGAACCTTAAGGATCTCGTCGCGGCTCCTGTCGGGAATTTCGAGCACCGCCTCCTGGATGCCCGCCTCACGGTAATCGGAAAGTGCCGCCGCGTCGGCCGGGGCGCGGAACACCGAAATGAACAGCTCGGCAAAGTCGCGGCCGCGCTGATCGGCCATCTTCTTCAGCCGGTCGCGCTCGTGGCGGATGTCCCAGCCGCGCTGCGGGCGCGGGAACCAGCCGTCGCAATAATCGACGACGCGGCGCAGCGTGTAGTCGGTCTCGCCGCCCAAGAGGATCGGCGGGTGCGGTTTCTGCTCGGCTTGGGCCATGACCAGACCGGATCGAAATCAACCATCTCGCCGTGATAGGCGGCCTCGTCCTCGGTCCACAGCGCCTTCATCGCCAGGATGCGCTCACGCATCAGCTTGAAGCGGGTTTTGTACTGCGCGCCGTGGTTCTCCATCTCCTCGACGTTCCAGCCGCCGCCGATGCCGAAGACGAACCGCCCGCCCGACAGCTGGTCGAGGCTGGCGACGCATTTCGCGGTGACGATCGGATCGCGCTCCGGGATCAGGCAGATGCCGGTGCCGAGCATCAGCTTCTTGGTCGCCGCCGCCGCGAAGCTGAGCGCGACAAACGGGTCGTGGGTGTGCGAGTAGCGCTGCGGCAGCTCGCCGCCGCCGCCAAACGGCGTCTTGCGGCTGGTCGGGATGTGGGTGTGCTCGGGCACATAGAGCGAGTCGAAGCCGCGCTCCTCGAGCGCGGTGGCCAGCTCGACGATGTCGATGCCGTAATCGACCGGGAAATAGAACACGCCAATGCGCATGGGGCTCCTCTCACTGCTTCAAATGTTCCGAAGTCTAGCCACCGGCTGCTTCGACGATCTCGGCGGCGGCGATCGTCGTCGCCGCCGCGGCGGCCGCGGCTTTCGCGGCCTTGCTCGGGGCCTCGTTTGCCGATGCGGTGGCAAACGGCACCGGGGCTTGCAGCACCATCGTCGCGCCTGTCGCGAATTTGATGCCCTTCTCGTCGAACGCCTTGACCATGCGTTTCAAGTACTCGCGCTGCACCCAGCTCGGCTTGATCGGCCGCGCGGTAAACTTGAAGCGGAGCACCACGGCGTTATCGACCACCTCGGCGACGCCTTGCAATTTCAGCGGCTGCATGATCTCGGCGGCGAGCTCGGGATTGTCCTCCTGCATCGCGAGGCCAAGCTGCTTCGCGGTCTTGCGCACCAGTTCGATATCGGTGCCGGGCTCGAAGCGCAGGTTGAACTTTATCGTCGCGAAGTCGCGGCTGAGATTGGTGACCGCGCCCAATTGGCCATAGGGCACGGTATGCAGCGGTCCGTTCTGGTGGCGCAGCTTGACCGACCGGATGCCGAGCGTCTCCACCGTGCCCTTGAGCCGGCCGGTATCGATGTACTCGCCGACCCGGAACGCGTCGTCCCACATATAGAAAAGGCCCGAGATGATATCCCGCACCAGCGACTGCGAACCGAACGAGACCGCCAGGCCGAAGACGCCGGCGCCGGCGATCAGCGGCGCGGTGTCGACCCCCAGCCGCGACAGCACGATCAGCACCGCCAGCACGCCGATCACCACCGCGAACGCGGCGCGCAGCATCGGCAGCACGGTCTGCAGCCGCGACGCCGGCGCGTTCATTTCGTCATCGTCGCCCGGCAGGGTCGGGCCGCCGCCGACATCCTGGAGATGCCGGTCGATCGCCAGCCGCACCAGTTCCCAGGCGACAAAGGCGACAAAGAGCGTGGTGACCACCGCGGTCATCGAGCGCATCGCCGCCTCGGCCGCGGCGGGCGACATCTCGATCGCCGACGTCCACACCGAGGCCAGCACCAGCGCCGCCGCGGCAAGCCCAATCGCCCGCAACAGACGATGGAACGAGCGTGTCGCGAGACCCTGCGCGCTCTGTCGCAGCCCCTCGGAATCGTGCCATACCCGCTCGGTCAGCCGTTCGAGCACGATCACCACGAAGAGCATGCCGAGCGTCGAGACCACGGCGTGGTAATACGCCAGGAGGCCGAGCGAGAGCCCGGCGACAAAAAACACGACCAGCGCCGCGATCAGGATCAGGGCAATGGGGACCCACGCCTCCGCCAACCCCGCCCGCGCCGCAGCGATGACGCCGCCGCTCAGCCGCCCGCGGATGAGCGCCTCCGCGGCGGCGCGGGTGCGCAGCACGATCGTCACGTAGATCAGGCACACGAGCACCGCGTTGATCAGCCCGACGACATGCGGCGCGCCGCTATCCTCGTCCATCAGCCCATAGCGGCCGAACCCGACCAGAACGATGATCGCGAAGATCGAGGCCGACATGAACCGGATGAGGCCATGCGCCTCGTCATCGCCAATCTCGATGAGCCGCGCGTCGGGATCGGCGGGACGCAGGACCGCACGGACCACCAGCACCGCCACCCGCCAGCGGATGAGGATGTTCGCGGCGAACATCGCGAGCAGCGGGGTGACGCCGACCACCGGCAGGAAATGCCGGCGGGCCGCCGCGAAGACGCCGTAAAACGCAGCCAACCCCAAGAGGTCGGCGGCGATCAGACCCAGCAGATCGACGAGATGCGGCCCGCCCTCGCGGCGGGCGATGCGTCGTCGCGCTCGACGGCCGACCCCGTTGGCGGCCAAGCGCTCGACAAACAGCGCGACGAGCGCCGCCGCGGCGACCCAGGCGATATCGACGACCACCCAGCGGGCCGAGCCGTCATGGTCGAACGACCGCCATTCGCGGCTGACCGCCGACCAGACATCAGGCGCCATCGATATGTCGGATGTCGTCTCGGCCTCGAGTTGATCGACGACCCGCTCGAACCAGCCGGTCATTTGCGGCATCGCCGCCGGACCCGCCGGCGCGGCGGCATCAAGCGCGCGGGCGCTGCCACCGAACAGGAGCAGCGCGGCGACAAGGGCGATCAACAGCCGCGTCATCCGGCGGCCTCCGTTAGAGGTGTCGCCGTCAGTCTAACCCATGTTGTCGCCGCGCCCCAGTTTCCCGCGCGACGGGCGCGACACGGCTCAGCCCATCGCTTTCTGCAGGTTGCTATCGAGCTTGCCCTGGGCGGCTCTACATGGCGCCGCGTTAGAGAGCGGCGAGGTCGGCGTTCAGCGTCGCACTCGGCCGCATCGCCGCCGATGTCCTAGCCCGATCGGGCAGATAATAACCGCCGGTATCCACCGGCTTCCCCTGCGCGGCGATCAGCTCGGCATTGATCTTGGCCTCGTGGACCGCCAGCGCCTCCGCCACCGGTTTGAAGCGGGCTGC
>JASHUW010000477.1 GCA_030039815.1 Alphaproteobacteria bacterium | reverse complement strand
TCGCGAAATTACCACACATGCATTTAGTTGATACGTGACGGGAGGTCATGCGCCTTCTGATATAGAGGAAGCACGCTGGATTTATTATTTGCTTGAAATATCTCGACATCACGTGAAGCCAAAAGGCGAATATTCTTCCGTTGATATAAGTGAGCTGCGACACATCGCCCCGTCGGCGCGGCAGACCGCACAAGCCGTGAACGGGACGGCTCGTGACAGCGCGGATAATTCGCCCGGCTTTCACCGATTTGCCGCGGCGACCGCTTGCTTTTTTTAAAGATCAAGCTCCAGTGCCGCGTCGCCCTTGGCACGGGTGCAGCAGGTCAGCACGTATTTCTTGCGGTCGGCCGGCTGCAGGATCTGGTCGCGGAAGTCGGGCTCGCCCGAGAGATAGCGGGTAAGGCAGGTGCCGCAATAGCCGAGCTCGCATGAGGTATCGACCTTGATCCCCTGGCGGCGCAGCGCCGAGGCGATCGACTCATCGGCGCGCACCTCGTATTCGCCGCCGCGGCGCGCGAGCCGCACGCGAAACGGCAAATCCTCGCCGATCATCTCGGGGATCGCCGCCGCCGGACCCTTGAAATACTCGCAATGCACGGTGCGCGGCGGCCAATGCGTCGCGGCGCGCGCCACCGCGTCCATCAGACCCGCCGGTCCGCAATAGTAGAGGTGCGTTCCGGGCGGCGGCTCTTTGAGCAGCGCCGCGACGTCGAGCCCTTTCGCCGGGTCGCCGCCGTCATAGTGGAACGTCACCCGTCCGATCGCCGCGAGCAGCGACAGATCCTCGCGGAAGGCGGTGCGCTCCGGCGCGCGCGAGCAGTAATGCAGATGGAAATCGGCGCGGCGGCGCTTCAGCTCGGCGATCATCGCCATGAACGGCGTGATGCCGATGCCGCCGGCGATCATCCAGTGCCGCTCCGCCTCGTCGACCAGCGGGAAGAGGTTGCGCGGCCACGATACTTCGAGGAGGTCACCGACCCGCGCCTTCTCGTGCAGCGCGTTCGAGCCGTAGCCGATTTTCTCTTTCAATACGGCAATGCAATAGCGCCGCCGCTCGGCCGGGTCGTTGCACAGCGAATAATCGCGCAACAGGCCGGGCGCGACGCGGATCGCGACATGCGCCCCCGCCGTGAAGCGCGGCAGGTCATGCTCGTTGGGGTCGACGAGCTCGAATCCGAGCACATCCTCGGCAAGATAGGTGATCGAGCGAATGCGCAGCTGCATGCGCGCGTTATCGCGCAGCTTCGCCGCAAAGTCACCCGCGCAGGTTCCCGCCGGTGGCCTTTTCGACCGCCGCCACGAGCCGGCCGGAAAACGCCTCGATCTCGGCGTCGGTCAGGGTCGCGTCCTGCGGCTGCAAGGTGACGGCGATGGCGAGCGATTTCTTGCCCTCGGGCAGGCCTTCGCCCTCGTAGACATCGAACAGGCGGATGTCGGTCACCAGCTTGCGGTCGACGCCGCGCGCGGCGCGCAGCAGCGCCTCGGCCGGCACGTCGCGGTCGACGATAAACGCGAAATCGCGCTCGACCGGCTGGAAGACCGAGAGCCGGAGCAGCGGTCGCGTATGCGTCGTTGATCCCTGGGCGGCGCGCGGCAAGGCGACGGCGTCGACGAATGCCTCGAACGCCGCGACCGGGCCCTTGACGTCGAACGTGTCGAGGATGTCCGGGTGCAGCTCGCCGAAATGCGCGAGCACGGTCGGACCAAGGCGCAAGACGCCGCCGCGGCCGGGATGGAACCAGGCCGGCGGCTCGCCCAAAACCTGGAGGTTGTCGACCGGCGCGCCGGCCGCGGCGAGCGCGGCGAGCGCGTCCTCCTTTGCCGTGAACAGGTCGGCCGGGGCAGGCTGCACGCGCCAGTCGCGCGGCCCCAGCATCCCGGCGCGCAACCCGCCCGCGACATTCGCCTGGCCCTCCGGCGTATCGTCGCGATAGATCGGCCCGACCTCGTAGAGCGCGACATCGGCGACGCCGCGGTCGGCATTGCGCCGCGCCGCGTCGACCAGGTTGGGCAGCACCGAAGACCGCATCTGGTCGAGATCGGCGCTGATCGGGTTGACGAGACGCAGTGCCTTCTGGCCACCGCCGAAGCGTTCGGCTTGCGCCGCCGGGAGGAACGAGAAGGTCACCGCCTCGGTCAGGCCGCGCGCGGCGAGCGTGCGGCGCACCAGCTCCACGCGGCGGCGGCGCGGCGCGATCGCGGCGCGCGAGATCACCGTCTCGCGCGGCAGCGGCACCGGTGCGATCTCGTCGAAGCCTTTGACGCGCAGCACCTCCTCGACGAGATCGGCCTCGCCGACGATGTCGCCGCGCCACGGTGGCGGCGTGACCGCGAGGCTGTCGCCGCGCTCCGCGACCGCGAAGCCCAAATCTTCGAGGATCTTCGTCGCTTCCGTCGGTGGCACGGCGAGGCCGCCGAGCTGCGCCGGACGGTTCTCACGCAGCACATAGTCGCGCTTCCACTCCGGCACGGCACCGGCGACGACGACCTCCGACGCCTCGCCGCCGCACAGTTCCAGTACCAGCCGGGTCGCGATCTCGAGGCCCGGCGCGGCGAATTCCGGGTCGATCCCGCGCTCGAAGCGATAGCGGGCGTCGCTCGATATTTCGAGCCGACGGCCGGTCGCCGCGGTGCGCACGGGATCGAACAGCGCCGCCTCGATGAAAACTTCGGTCGTCGCCTCGGTGCAGCTCGTCGGCTCGCCGCCCATCACGCCGCCAAGGCTCTGCACGCCGTTATCGTCGGCGATCGCGGTGACTTCGGGATCGAGCGCGTATTCGCGGCCGTTGAGCGCCAGCAGCTTCTCGCCGGGTTTCGCAAAACGGACGACGAGGTCGCCTTTGACCTTGGTAGCGTCGAACACGTGCAGCGGCCGGTTGAGGTCGAAGGTCAGGAAATTGGTGATGTCGACCAGCGCCGAGATCGGGCGGAGCCCGATCGATTCGAGCCGCCGTTTCAGCCA
>JASHUW010000476.1 GCA_030039815.1 Alphaproteobacteria bacterium | reverse complement strand
GAATGTGCCATTGAATCACGAAAGCGGCGTCGGTAAACGCAAAGCCGCAGCCGAGCATCGCGATCGGCGTCGCCGTCATCACCAGCGCCATGACGCCGTAGCCGATCATCCCGCTGAGCAGCGCGACGATAAAGAGCGGCTGCCGCACGATCTGGCCCAGCGGTCGGCCACCACCGCGCAAGCTGCTACGCGGCGGTAGCGGCGGCAGGCGGACGAAGGTCAACAGCCCCGCCGCGCCGAGCTGCAATGCGACGATCATCGCAAAGCAGCCGGCGAACGCGACCGGCGCGAACAGGTCGCGCGACCAGCGCGCCGTCTCGGGCCCGAACACGCCCGACACCACGCCGCCCGCCAGCACCAGCGAGATCGCACGGGCGCGAAACCCCTCGTCGGCCAGCTCGGCCGCCGCGAAGCGGTATTGCTGCGCGAACCCGTTCGAGCTGCCGATCATGAAGGTGCCGAGGCAGAACAGCGGAAACGAGCCCTGCCATATCCCGATCCCGGCGACGACCCCGCCCGACGCGCCGAGTCCGGCGCCGGTCCAGAACCCGCCGCGCCGGCCGATCCGCGCCATCAGCAGCGCCGCCGGGATCGTCGCGCACATCATCCCGGTCTGCTGCAGCGCCACCGGCAATGTCGACAGCGCCTTGTTGGCCGCCAGCATGTGGCCGATGATCGCCGACGTCGTCGCCAGCACGCTCATGCTGGTCATCGCCAGGGCCTGACAGCCAGCGAGCAGCAGAACGGTCTTGCGCGAGTTCTGCGCCATCAAAAGTGCCGCCAGCCGGCGTTGGGCAGAGGCACGTCGCGGCCCTTATCGTCCACCACCCGCACGCCGGCGCCGGCTTCGACCGCGCCGATCCGGGTGATCGGCAGCTTGAGGCCGCGCGCCAGCGCGGCGATCTCGTCATCGGCCTCGGGCGGCGCAGCGAACAGCAGCTCGTAATCGTCGCCACCCGCGACCAGCATCGCGAGCAGCGCCGTATCGCGGCCGACAAGCTGGCGCGCCGCAGCCGATAGCGGCACAAGCGGCAGCTCGACGGACGCGGCAACCCGCGAGGTCTCGCAGATATGGCCGAGATCGGCGACCAGCCCGTCCGAAACGTCGATCATCGCATGAGCGATGCCGATGAGCCGCGGCCCCAATTCGCAACGCGGCTCGGGAAGACGAAACCGGTTGACCAGCGCGTCGCGATGTTCGGGCGCGAGCTCGGGATAATCCCCGCGCAGCGCCTTGAGGCCGAGGAACGCGTCGCCGATCGTGCCGCTGACCCACAGCCGATCGCCCGCCCGCGCACCCTTGCGGCGGATTTCCTGGCCGGCGGCAACATGGCCGATCGCAGTCAGGGTCAACGACACCGGGCCTGGCGTCGAGGTCGAATCGCCGCCGAGCAGCGCCAGGCCGTATCGATGCTGGTCTTCGGCCAACCCCGCCGCGAAACGCCGCACCCACTCGTCATCGCGCGTCTTCGGCAGCGCCGAGGTCACCAGATAATAGCGCGGGGTCGCACCCATCGCCGCAAGGTCGGAGAGGTTGCGGCGCAGCAGCTTCCGGGCGACCAGATCGGGCGAGTCGTCGGGCAGGAAATGCACGCCGTCGACCAGCTGGTCGACGGTGATCACAAGCTGGTAGCCCGGCGGACAGTCGAGCAGCGCCGCGTCGTCGGTGAGATCGAGCGAGCCGAGCCCGGCCAGGGGGGCGAAATATTCCCGGATGCGGCCGAACTCGCCGAGACCCGGCGCCTTCATGACGTTACAACTCGTCGGCGCGCAGCACGCGAGCCAGCCGGTTGAGCACGCCATTCGCGAGGCCCGGTTCCTTGCCGTCGAAAAAGGCATGCGCGATCGCGACGTATTCGCTCAAGACGACGCGCGGCGGCACGTCCCGCCGGTGCGCCAGCTCATAGGCGCCGGCTTCGAGAATCAGCCGCAAGATCGTCTGCAGCCGGCGCAGCGGCCATTCCTCGGTCAGCGAGGCGGCGATCGTCTCGTCGAGCTGTTCGCGGTGCCGCGCGACGCCGCGCACGATGTCGATGAACAGCTCCTCGTCGGCTTCGCCATAGGTCTCGCCGTCGATCTCGCGGCCGAGCCGATGGAGACGAAATTCGCCGATCACGATTTCCGCGCCGAGGCCGGGGTTGAGCGCGAGCTGGTAGAGCGCCTGGACCGCGCCGAGCCGCGCGACGCTGCGCCGCCGGCCGCCGGCCGATTGACGGTCGCGATCCTGGTCGGCGGTGCCCTCCGCGCTCATCCGCCCTCCGCGGCGAAACGGCGCCTCACCCCGACCATCGCCAGGCAGGCGCGCACCGCGGCGCCACCGTGGTCGCGACCATTGCCGCCGGGATTGGCGCGATGCAGCGCCTGCTGCTCGTTCTCGCAGGTGAGAATGCCGTAGCCGATCGCCAGCCCATCAGCGACCGCGAGATGCTGCAGCCAGTCGGCGGTGGACTCGCAAATATGGTCGTAATGCGTGGTCTCGCCGCGGATCACGCAGCCGAGCGCGACAAAGCCGTCATATTTGCCGCCGGCCTTGGCGGCGATGCCGATCGCGCCGGGAATCTCGAACGAGCCCGGCACTTGGATGATGTCGCAGGTCGCGCCCGCCGCGGCGAGCGCCTTTTCCGCGCCCTCGCGCAGCAGCGCCGCGATGTGCGCGTAGTATGGCGCCTCGACCAGCAGCAGATGCGGCGCGCGGCCGCTCGTTGCGGCGGCCATCAGGCCCGTCCCCGCGCGGCGAGCAGGCGCTCGACATAGCGCGCGATGAGATCGATCTCGAGGTTCATTCGCGTCCCCGGCGCGGCGTCGCCAAATACCGTATGGCTCAACGTGTGCGGGATGATGTTGACGCCAAAGCTCCTACCGTCCACCTCGTTGACCGTCAGGCTCACCCCGTCGAGCGCGACCGAGCCCTTGGGCGCGATATAGGGCGCGAGGTCGGTCGGCGCCTCAAAGATAAAACGCACCGACTCGCCGTCCGGCCGCCGGCCGGTCACCGTGGCGACGCCGTCGACATGGCCCAAGACCAGATGTCCACCCATTTCGTCGCCCAATTTCATCGCCTGCTCGAGATTGACCCGCGAACCTGTCTTCCAGTCGCCGAGCGTCGAGCACGCAAGCGTCTCGGCCGAAGCCTCGAAGGTCAGCAGCCCCTTCTCCTTGGCCACGACGGTCAGGCACACGCCCGAGCAGCCGACCGAGGCGCCGAGCGCGATCGGCGCGATGTCGTAAGCGGTTTCGATCGACAAGGTAAGGCCGCCATTGCCGTGCCGCGCCTCGCGTACCGTGCCGATATCGGTGACGATTCCGGTGAACATGGCGGCTAGGCTAGGAGCCTGCCGCCGGATTAGCCAGCCCTTTTGCCGGTGGAAAGGGCGGCGCATGGCAGGGTGCCGAATGCGGCATCGCAGCGTTTATCCGGGGTGACGGACCCACTTCGCGGGATCATGAGATGAAAACCGCACCCAATCGTCTCCGCCGGGCGGCCATCGCCGCCACTAATCGGACCGTCGATAGGTCTCGATCACGTCGCCGCCCGCGGTCTCGCCCGACAGCAGCGTAAAACGCGGCGCCGCGGCGAGCGCCGCGAGGTCGAGCGCGGCGATGGCCGGCACGCCATCATTGCCGATGACGAGCGGCGCGCGCATCCATACCAGGCGATCGACAAGGTCGACGCGTAGCAATGCGGCGGCGAGCCGGCCGCCGCCTTCGACCAGCAGCCGGGTCACGCCTTCATCGCCGAGCCGCTGCAGCAGCGCGGCAAGGTCGACGGCGCCCGAGACATCGGGCGCCGTCGCGATGATCTTGATCCCGGCCGCGACGAGGGCCGCCCGCCGCGCCGGATCGGACGCGGCGAATGTCGCCACCCGGGTCGACGCCCGACCGGTTTCGGTGAACAGGCGCAAATTCGCCGGCAGCCGTAGGCGCCGGTCGATGACGATCCGCAGCGGCGAGCGCTGTTCGAGGCCCGGCAAGCGGCAGGTCAGCTGCGGGTCGTCGGTCAGCGCAGTACCGGTGCCGACCAGCACCGCGTCGTGCGTCGCGCGCAGGAGATGCGCCCGCTCGCGCGCCGCGGGGCCGGTGATCCAGCGACTTTCGCCGCTCGCTGTGGCGATGCGCCCGTCGAGCGAGGTCGCCAGCTTCAGCGTGACGAGCGGCCGGCCGTGCTTCACGCGGCAGAGGAAGCCGGCGTTGATTTCACCCGCCTCATCCGCGCACAGCTCGGTCTCGACGGTGATCCCCGCGGCGCGCAGCTTCGCGAAGCCGGCACCGGCGACGCGCGGATGCGGATCCTCGATCGCCGCGACGACGCGCGCGATGCCGGCGGCGACAAGGCCGTCGGCGCAGGCCGGGCCGCGGCCCGACTCGCTGCACGGCTCGAGCGTGA
>JASHUW010000475.1 GCA_030039815.1 Alphaproteobacteria bacterium | reverse complement strand
GACGCCGAGACGATGACCTTCGGCTTCGCGTCGTCGATGCGGGTCGCCAACTCGTGCGCCGCGAACCCGCCGAACACCACCGAGTGGATCGCGCCGATGCGCGCGCAGGCGAGCATCGCGATCGCCGCTTCGGGTACCATCGGCATGTAGATCAGGACGCGGTCGCCCTGGGTGACGCCGAGGCCGCGCAGCACGCCGGCGAAGCGCGCCACCCGATCGCGCAACTCGCGATAGGTGAACGACGCGGCCGTATCGGTGACCGGGCTGTCATAGATCAGCGCCACCCGCTCGCCGCGACCGGCGGCGACATGCCGGTCGAGCGCGTTCCAGCACATGTTGAGCCGGGCGCCCGCAAACCAGCGATAAAACGGCGGGTTCGCATCGTCGAGCACACGATCCCAGCGCCGCTCCCAATCGATTGCTTCTGCCGCCTCGGCCCAGAATTCCTCGCGACGGTCGAGCGAGCGACGGTAGACCTCTGCGATCTTTGGCATGGCGCGCCTCCCTGAGCTTCGGAGAATTTTCCGCCTTGGATGCGGGCTTGCCAAGCGGCTCGACACCCTTCGCGGCGCGGAGGAAAATGCGGCGTCGAACCTTGGAGAGCAGGTATGGCCGGCCCATACGATATCGGCCTCGCGAAGAACGCGGCGAATTTCGTGCCGCTGTCGCCGATCGGGTTTCTGCTGCGCTCGGCCGCGGTCTACCCGCAGCGGGTTTCCGTCATTCACGGCGATCGGCGCTATACCTGGCGCGAGACGTTGCAACGCTGCCGCCGGCTGGCTTCGGCGCTCGCCAAGGCCGGGATCAAGCGCGGTGACACGGTCGCGGTCATGGCGCCCAATATCCCCGAAGCGTTCGAGGCGACCTATGGCGTGCCGATGGCGGGAGCGGTGCTCAACGCGCTCAACATCCGGCTCGACGCCGAGACCATCGCCTTCATCCTCAGGCACGGCGAGGCCAAGGCGCTCTTGACCGACGGCGAATTCGCGCCGGTGATCAAAAAGGCGCTCGCCTTGCTCGACAACAAGCCGCTGGTGATGGACATCGCCGATCCGGCCGCACCCGGCGAGCGGCTCGGCGCGATGGATTACGAGGAATTCCTTGCCGGCGGCGACCCCGATTTCGCCGAGCTGACGCCGCCCGACGAATGGGACGCCATCGCGCTCAACTACACTTCCGGCACCACCGGCAACCCAAAGGGCGTCGTCTACCACCATCGCGGCGCGTACCTGAACGCGCTCGGCAACATCCTGGTCTGGGGCATGGGCCAGCACCCGGTCTATCTCTGGACCTTGCCGATGTTCCACTGCAACGGCTGGTGCTTTCCGTGGACGATCACGGCGCTCGCCGGCACGCATGTCTGCCTGCGGCGCATCGAGGCCGGCGTGATCTACGACGCGATCGACAATCACGGCGTCACGCATATGTGCGGCGCGCCGGTGGTGATGAACATGCTGTTGAACGACCGTGCCGCCGAGGGTCGCGTGCTGCCGCGCGCGGTCGCGATGATGACCGCCGGCGCCGCGCCGCCCGCCGCGGTCATCGAGGGCATGGAGCGGCGCGGCTTCAAGATCACCCATGTCTATGGCCTCACCGAGGTTTACGGCCCGGCCGTAGTCTGCGCCTGGCATGACGAATGGGACGCGCTCGACGGCGAGGAACGGGCGCGGCTGAAGGCGCGCCAGGGGATCAACTATCCCGTGCTCGACGGCCTGATGGTCGGCAACCCCGACACGCTCAAGCCGGTGCCGTGGGACGGCGCGACGATGGGCGAAATCTTCATGCGCGGCAACATCGTCATGAAGGGCTACCTGAAAAACCGCAACGCCACCGAAGAGGCCTTTGCCGGCGGCTGGTTCCATTCGGGCGATCTCGCCGTGCAGCACCCGGACGGCTACATCGAGATCAAGGACCGCTCGAAGGACATCATCATCTCGGGCGGCGAGAACATCTCGACGATCGAGGTCGAGGATGCGCTCTACCGCCATCCGGCAGTGCTCGAAGCCGCAGTCGTCGCCAAGCCCGACAAGCGCTGGGGCGAGACCCCCTGCGCCTTCGTGACGCTGCGCGAAGGCGCCACGGCCGACGCCGCCGACATCATCGCCTTCTGCCGCAGCCACATGGCGCATTACAAGGCGCCGCGCACGGTGGTGTTCGGCCCGCTGCCGAAGACATCGACCGGCAAGATCCAGAAATTCGTGTTGCGCGAACGGGCGAAAGAGGCGCCCTAGAGCAGGCGTGAGCCGGCGCGCCGCCGTGGCGAATCGGTAAAGCAACCCTGACAGCACCCCTCACCCACCCCCGTCGCGAGCGCGACGGTTTCGGACTTCAATTAGCGAGCCTGGGAGATGGGCAGAACATGCGACATCGTCAATAGCATAATCGCAAAAATTTTAATTACGCATTGCGCGGCACCTCGGCCGCGGCGTTGCGGCCGGAAATCCGGCCGAACGCCAGGCATTCGCCGATATTGCCGGTACCCTGGTAGAGGTAACTATAGATCGAGCCGAGCTCGCCGGCGCTGTAGAGGCGCGGGATCGGCGAGCCGTCCGGCCGCACGATCTGCCCCTTTTCATTGCGGCGCGGGCCACCTTGCGTATTCAGCATCGAAGGCGAGAGCTCGACCGTATAGAACGGCCCTTGCGCGATCGGCGCCAGCATCAGCTTGCGGCCGAACTGGCTGTCGGCGCCCGCAGCGCAATCGCGGTTCCAGCGCGCCACCGTTTCCGCCAGCACCGCCGCGGGTAAGCCAATGAGGTCGGCAAGCGCCGCGATGCTCTCGGCGCGCTTCACCCAACCCTTCGCGAGCTCCGCCGAATTGTCTTCGCTCCACGGATAGCGCTCGATGATCTGAGTCCAGCCATGGCTTGGATGGCCGTCATAGAGAGGGCCGGCCGCGAACATGGTGTGGTCGAAAATCATGTGCATCGGACACGGCACTGGCAGCGGCATCCAGCGGCCGTTGATGGGGATCTTGCCGTGCCGGGTCTTGTACTTCTCGTCGCAGAAGCGGCGCGCGTCGGGGCCGACGACGATCATCCCGCCCGGCTGCTCCTTGCTGTAGTGCAGCGCCTGCATCGAGAAGCTGGTGCGCACCTCGGGGACTTTGAGCGCCATCGAGGGGCCGGCGTAATTGTTCATGTGCCAGAGATCGGCGCCGACCGACATTGCCATGGTGATGCCGTCGCCCTCGTTGTAGGGGCTGCCGGAGGTGTAGCAATAGGGGATGCCCGGCAGGTAGTTGCGGATCATCTCCTGGTTGTTCTCGAAACCGCCGCAGGTCAGCACCACGCTGCACCGCGCCTTCACCGACACCCACTCGTCGCGCCGCTTGGCCCGCACGCCGATAATCTCGCCGGTAACGTTGTCCTCGATCAGCACGCGCGCCGGGGTCTCGTAGAGGACCGGGATCGGCCGCTCTTTCACCAGGCTCTCAAAGCGCTGCCAAGTGTAGGAGTAACCGTAGGTCGGGCCGTCATGGAATTTGTGCACACTGCCCGCGCCCGGCAGGTCCGGGAATTCGATGCCGACCGGCGGGTGCTGATGCTCCTGCGGGTCGCCGCCGAGGCTCGCCAGCCACTCATTGTTGCGACACATCTCCTCGGCCCATACGCGGATCATCGCCTGCGGCACGGTGAACGGCCCGCACAATGCGGTCAAATAGGAAGCGGCACCTTCGGCTCCGCTCGTGTTGAGGTAGCCTTGCCCGGCGACGCGGGTGTTGCCGCCGTGCTCGCCCTCGGGCGCTTTTTCGAGGATCACGACCTCGGCGCCGAGATCATGCGCGGTGACCGAGGCGGCGACCCCCGCCGCGCCAAAACCGACGACAACGACATCGCCTTCCACATCCCATTGTTGCGGCGCTAAAGGCTCGTGGGGCATCGGTCACCTATCGGCGGCGGTCTTCCCTCCCGGTTTGACTTATTTGCACGCGCCGCGCCAGACTCCTTTGAGCAAGGCCGCGATGCGGGAGACGAAGCCCATGCCGACGATCGACGTCCAGGTGCACGCCTATGAGCGCAACCATCCCGGCCGGCCCTGGATCGGCACGCTGCACGGACCGGCCGAGGTCACCGGCGACCAGATGGTGGCAGCGATGGACGCGGTCGGCGTCGACGGCGCGGTGCTGGTGTCGCCGTTCTCGATGTACGGTTACGACGCAAGCTATGCGCTCGACGTCCATGGAAAGCACCCCACGAAATTCCGCTTGGTGAAGCCGGTCGACCCCAACGACCCGGCGGTCGCCGACACCATCGCCGATTGGGCCGGCAAGAACGGCACGGTCGGCGTCCGCATCATGATGCGGGACAATGTCTCGACCGATCCGGCCGATCCCGGCATCAACCGCGTGCTCACCGCCGCCGCCAAGCACTCGCTGGCGGTGAACCTGCTGTGCTGGGGGCGACTCGAGCAGGTCGGCCTGCTCGCCGCGCGCAACCCGAATACCCGGATCGTCATCGATCATTTGGGGCTGCAACAGCCATTCGAGCCGCCGGCGCCGCCTGATGGCTGGGCCGATCTGCCGAAGGTGCTGGCGCTCGCGCAACACGACAATGTCGCGATCAAGATCAGCGGCGCTTGCACGCTGTCGCGCGAGCCATTCCCCTATCGCGACATCTGGGACCCGCTTGGCCGCATCTTCGACGCGTTTGGCTTTGCCCGCTGCATGTGGGGCACGGACTGGACGCGTGCGACCGCGCTGCTGACCTACAAGCAAGGCGTGGACGCGTTTCGCGTTACCGATCGTCTCAGCGACAGCGATCGCGCCCAGCTGATGGGCGGGTCGCTGGCGCGCATCTACAACTGGTCGCCGACATAGAGCGAGCGAAGCAGACACAGAAAAACCCGCCGGCGTGAGCCGGCGGGTTTCTCGTGCCGCTCGGGTGAGCGGAAGAGGCTAGAAGCGGAACGCGAACTTGCTGATCAGCACGTTCTCGGTCGCGGTCTGGTTGCCCAGTGTAGTGCGCTGGCCCCAGGTGTATTCGAGGCCGACATCGACAAACGACACCGGGTTCCAGATCAAGTTGGCGTGCATGTTCATCAACTCCTTGTTGATCGATGCCGCCTGACCGGCTGTCGACGCCGCCACGGTGCCCGCGCCGGTCGCGTTGACCAGCGAG
>JASHUW010000474.1 GCA_030039815.1 Alphaproteobacteria bacterium | reverse complement strand
GGTGTAGGGGATATCGTCACTGTACCAGGGGTCGTGGAAATCATAGACGATCCGGCAGCCGAAACGCCGCTTCCACAGCCGCCCTAATACGAAGCTCAAAAACACCGTCGTCGAAAAATAGACGACGTCGTAATGCTCGTGCCGCAGCAAGCGGCTGCCGGCGCGATAGAGCGGGATCAGGCTGCGGTAGGCGAGTTGGCCGAACCCGAACCGCCGGCACGCCGTTTCGGCCCAGGCCGTCACCCGGACGACATCCACCCCGCCGGGTAGTGCGTCAGCGAGCGCCGGGTCGAGCGGGCCGTCACACGAGGCAGGATCGACGCAGAGGACCGTCGGTTCCCAGCCCAGCGCGGTGAAATGCGGCAGTGCGGTGCGGACGCGGTGAACATCCGCCGTGTTGATCGGCGGGAAGCGCGGGCTGACGATGAGGAGCCTGGGCATCAAAACGCCCTGCGCTCAACCAGGCCCGAGCATGGCGTAATGAAACGCCTTTTGTGGCGCGGCACGATCGCATGCGATTGGCGAGGGCGGCACCGGCAGGAAAGGGTCAGCGGTGAGCTGGATACGCAGGTTTTCGCGCCTCGATCGCCAGTTCACGCTCGCCGCCGGCGAAAAAGCGGCTGGCCTCCTCCACTTCCGCGAAATGCGGGTCGTCGCAATCGTTGAGCGCGCATTCGCGGATCGCGACAAAACCCGCCGCTTCGAGTAGCGCTCGCATTCCGGCAAAATCATAAAGCCAGAGATGGACGCCGTGCCCGAGATAATGCCGCGCGATCCCGATAGGTGTGCGGGGCTTGATGCGTGCGCCGAGCATGCAGGCGTCGAGATAGCGATCACCAGCTTCGGGATCGCCCGTGCCCGCAGCCTTGAGGTAGTGTCGGGCGCGCCAATGCAAATCGGGGATGACCAGCCGGAAAATTCCTCCCGGCCTGAGAATCCGCAGGGTCTCGCGCAGCGTTGCTGGCACGTCCTCGCGCGGCAAATGTTCGATGACATGACTGCAATAGACGCCCGCTGCCAGGCCCTCGGACAGCGGCAGGCCCTTGACGATGTCGCCGTAGCGGACGTTTGCCGGAAACAACGCGCCGAGCGAATGGCGGAACAGAAAGCCCAAGGCCGGGAGCCGTTCGAGCCGCAGCCGCGGTGACGCGTCGAAATTGAGCCACTGCTCCGGTGCACAAAGGCCGCAGCCATATTGCACGTAAAGCCCCGGATGCGGCCGGTAGACGCAGTGGTTAGGCGACATGAGTCACGGGCGTCCCAGCACCTGACGTCCCCATCATCGCCGCCAATAACCTCGCTTCCTGCCGCTCCCAGCAGAACACATCGCGCGCGGCCCTGAGCGCCGCCCGCCGCATGCTCTCGCGCCGGGCGGGCGAGGTGAGCAGCGCATCGAGCTGGCAGGCGAGATCGGACGGGTCGCCGGCGCGGTAGAGCTGCACCGCGCCCGGCGCCTGACGGGCGACTTCCCGCTGGCCCTCGGTATCGCTGGCCAAGACGGCGAGGCCGCCGAGCAGATAGTGGAGAATCTTGTTCGAAACGGTCAGAACCTTGTTGCGGCAATAGGTGAGCTCGCCGGCAAAGCCGATATCGTGCTCGGCGATGCGCGGCAGCAGCGCGGCATTGTCGACGGGGTCGTGCAAGAACAGGCGATGCCGCCACGCCCCGGGTAGCCGAGCGGCAATCCACTCGGCAAAACCCGGCGCGCCGGCGCCGCGCAGATGGATTTCGCAGGCGCCGCGCATCAGCGGCAGCGCGGCGAGCAAATCCTCAATCCCGCGCCCCGGCCCCAGCGTTTGCGAGAACCAGTAGAGCGATGGCAAGGAGCGGTCGACCCGGTCGGCGGCGGTGTTGTCGAGGCCATCGCGATCGGACCAGGGGAAGGCGTTGTAGATCACCATCGGCCGGCGACAGCCATAGGTCTCGGCGAGCGCGTCCGCCATTGCGTCGGAAGGGCAAAACGAGCAAGCGCCGCGCCGCAACAGATCGCCTTCGAGAGAACGCAACAGACGCAGCGGGCGATGACGCCTGGCCTCCGGCAGGAGGTCTTCGGAAAACCAATCCTCCATATCGACGCCGACCCGGCGGCCGTCGCCCAGGAGGGTGCGGGCGACATAGAGCCCGGGTTCGGAGTGGGCGACGTAGAGGTCAGCCGGATGACGCCGAGCGGCGGCAAGCAACGGTGTTACCCCCATGCCGAGCTGATGCGGGCTCTCCCAGCCGCCGAAATCATAGGCAAGCTGCGCCGCCTTGCCGCTGGCGCGGCGCATCAAGCGGTGGACGGCATCGGACGCGGTGAGGTCGATGGCGGGAACGAATTCAAACGGTTGCTCGGCCTGCAAAGCGAGATCGCGTGCCTTTACGCCGGGGTCGAGCCAGGCGCCGAGGACCTTTACGCGATACCCCGCGCGGGCGAGGCCCCACGCCGACTTGGCCGCGCGCGGGTTGTTGCACAGGCCGTTGCCGGTCAAGAGCACGATCGTGCTCTGTCGCCGGGTCACGGCGTGACCTGCCCACCTGAGGCTCGGCGAAGGGAATGCCAGGCGTTTTGGCAATGGCGCGCCGCCTTCCAGCCGAAGCAGTGTGACAGCGCACGAAACGTTGGGCCGCCGCCGGGCTGGAGATCGCTGCCGCCGAGCGCGGCGACTTGCGTCTCGGCGCGCGCGACAAGATCGGGGACGAGCGGGAATGCATGGTAGATGAAGCGCTGCCAGAGGGTGGCGCAGGCATTCTTCATTCCAAGGTCGGGCTCGCGGTACGCCAGCAATCGATCGCATGACAACGCAGTCGACCGATAAGCCGATTCGAGCGCGGCGCGGTCGCGGCGGCGGCTCAACGTCGCAGCCGACCCCGTCCGATAGTAGCCGCGGGCGCGGCCGCAAAACACGATGCCCGTCGAAGCGAGCGCGACGCGGCAGAAGTACTCGCCGTCGTCCAGCAGGCTCAGGGTCTCGTCCCACAGGCCGGCGCGGTCGATCACGGCGCGCGGCACGAGCCAGGCGAAATTCGGCATCATGCCGCCGCCGAGCCAGGACGACACCAGGAAGTCGTCCGGGGCGAGATCGCGCCATACCGGCTCGGCAGCGAATTGCGCCTCGCTCGGGTCGTCGCGAAAGCGCGACCAGGCACCCGAAGCGATCGCTCCGGCGCGCGCCACTTCCAACCGCGCGATCTGCGCGGCGATCTTGTCGCGATCGAGCAGATCGTCGGCGTCGAGGAATTGAATGAACTCGCCGCCGGCGTACGCCAAGCCGACATTGCGCGCGGCCGATGCGCCAGGGCGCCTGCTGGC
>JASHUW010000473.1 GCA_030039815.1 Alphaproteobacteria bacterium | reverse complement strand
CTCACCGAACCCGGTCAGGATCACGTCGAACTCGGTCTTCACCTCGGCCGCTTCGGCCGGCGCCGCCGCGCCACCGCCACCGCCGACCGCCGCGACCGCCACCGGCGCGGCCGCCGACACACCCCACTTCTCTTCCAGCATCTTCGCCAGCTCGGCGGCTTCGAGCACCGTCAGTGCCGAAAGGTCGTCGACCAGCTTTGCCAACTCAGCCATCTCTCGTTACTCCCGCTTACCCGAATTTGGGGGTTGAACCTCGAAACTTCTAGTCGCCTTCGGCCGACGCATGCGCCGCGACGACGCGCGCGATCTGCGCACCCGGCGCCTGTAACAGTCCGGCGAGCTTGGTCGCCGGCGCCTGGATCAAACCGATGATCTTGCCGCGCAACTCGTCCAGCGACGGCAGGGACGCCAGCGCCCGCACGCCTGCCGCATCGAGCGCCTGCCCCGCAAGCCCGCCACCCACGATCGTCAGCTTGTCGTTGCGGTTGGCGAACGTCACCGCCGCCTTCGCCGCCGCGACCGGGTCGTGCGAGAACGCGATCGCCGTCGGCCCGGTGAAGAGCGGCGCCAGCGATGCGAACCCGGTGCCCTCGAGCGCGCGCTTGGCGAGCCGGTTCTTGGTCACCCGGAAGCCCGCGCCGGCCTCACGCATCTGACGGCGCAACTGGGTCGCCTCGGCGACCGACATGCCGCTCTGATGCGTCACGACGATACAGGCGCTGCTCGCAAGATCGGCCTGCAACGTCTCGACCAGAGCCTGCTTTTGCGTACGGTCCACGCCCTCATCTCCTACCGGCCGGCGCGGCGCGCCCGCCTGTCATGTCCCACCGGCCGGCGTCCCGCTCCAGCCAACGATCATATACGACACCTACGACGCCGCCCACCTGATTGCGGGCAGCGCGACGTGCCGTCGCTCCAAACCTACCTCGCCTCGTCGGCGAGGCCCGCCAGCTCCACCTTCACGCCCGGGCCCATCGTCGAGCTCAAAGCCACCTTATTGATGTAGGTGCCCTTGACCCCCGTGGGCTTCGCGCGCGTGATCGCGCCGACGAAGGCG
This sequence comes from Alphaproteobacteria bacterium, assembly GCA_030039815.1. Taxonomy (GTDB): domain Bacteria; phylum Pseudomonadota; class Alphaproteobacteria; order ATCC43930; family CGMCC-115725; genus DATARH01. The sequence continues at coordinate 2,145 of JASHUW010000473.1, read as the reverse complement.
CGCACATTATCGATGAGCGCGGCTTCGGTAAAGCTCGCTTTGCCGACGCCGGCGTGAACGATGCCCGCCTTGTCGGCGCGGAACTCGACCTGGCCACCTTTTGCGGCCTGTACCGCCTCGGTGATGTTTTGGGTGACGGTGCCGAGTCGCGGGTTCGGCATCAGCCCGCGCGGCCCCAAAATCTTACCCAGCCGGCCGACCAGCGCCATCATGTCCGGCGTCGCGACGGCGCGGTCGAAATCGATCTGCCCGGCCTGTATTTTCTCGGCGAGGTCCTCGGCGCCGACGACATCGGCGCCGGCGGCCTCGGCCTCCTTGGCCTTGTCGCCGCGCGCGAAGACGCCGACCCGAACGCTCTTGCCGGTGCCGTGCGGCAGCATCACCGTGCCGCGCAGGTTCTGGTCCTGTTTGCGGGGGTCGATGTTGAGGTTCATCGCGACCTCGACGGTCTCGTCGAATTTCGCGGTCGCCCGCTCCTTGACGAGCTTCACCGCCTCTTCGACCTTGACCGGCGGCGCGTCGGGATCGATCCCCTCATACGCCTTTTTGAGCCGCTTGCCTGATTTCGCCATCGCTTGCTACTCCACTAGCTACCGACGACTTCGATGCCCATCGAGCGGGCCGAGCCGATGATCATCTTGCACGCCGCGTCGATGTCATTGGCGTTGAGGTCGGCCATCTTCTTCTCGGCGATCTCGCGCACCTGCGCCATCGTCACTCGACCGACGGCATTGCCTCGGCCGATCACCTGAGCGCCCTTCTCGATCCGCGCCGCCTGCTTGAGGAAATAGCTCGCCGGCGGGGTCTTGGTGACGAAGGTGAAGCTACGGTCACCGTATGCAGTGATGACCACCGGGATCGGGATGCCAGGATCCATGTTCTGAGTCGCGGCGTTGAACGCCTTGCAGAACTCCATGATGTTGAGACCGCGCTGACCCAAAGCCGGGCCGATCGGCGGCGAGGGGTTCGCCTTGCCGGCCGGCACTTGCAGCTTGATCAATCCGACGATTTTCTTGGCCATACGCTGTCCTCACCCACCTCTTGGATCCCGGCTCTGGCCGGGATGTTCGCTCGCCGACGCCTCGCTCACACTTTCTCGACCTGCGAGTATTCGAGCTCGACCGGGGTCGCCCGGCCGAAGATCGACACCGCAACCTTGACCCGCGATTTCTCCTCGTCGACTTCCTCGACCGTGCCGTTGAAGGAGGTGAACGGTCCGTCGCAGACCCGCACCTGCTCGCCGATCTCGAAGGTGATCGATGGTTTCGGCCGCTCGATGCCCTCCTGCACCTGATGCATGATGCGCGCCGCCTCGGCCTCGCTGATCGGCGACGGCTTGCCGCGCCCGCCGAGGAAACCGGTCACCTTGGCGGTGTTGCGTACGAGGTGCCAAGTCTCATCGTCCATATCCATCTTCACCAGCACGTAGCCGGGGAAGAACTTGCGCTCCGAGCTGACCTTGGAGCCGCGCCGAACCTCGACGACCTCCTCGGTCGGCACGAGGATTTCCTCGAAGCGATCGCCCAGGCCCTTCTGCTCGGCCTGCTCACGGATCGCCGTCGCGACCTTCTTCTCGAAGCCCGAGTAGACATGGATCACATACCAGCGGCTCGCCATCCCACCGTTCCTCAGTGTCCCAAGCCGAAGATGAGACGCACCGCGTAAGACATCACTTGATCGATCGCGAAGAAGAAGCCCGCCGCGACGAACACCATAAGAAACACCATGGCCGTGGTGACCAGGGTCTCCTTGCGACTCGGCCAGGTGACGCGCGACACCTCCTGGCGAACCTGCTGCGCAAACTCGGCGGGGCTGATCCTAGCCATCGACTCTGCTATCCCAACGGACCAAACCGTCTCCCAACGAAGTGGCAGGAGTGGAGGGGCTCGAACCCCCAACCCCCGGTTTTGGAGACCGGTGCTCTACCAATTGAGCTACACTCCTACTTCTAGATCCCGGCTTTCGCCGGGATGGTCTTGGCGCTGCGGCCAAGGTCATTTGATGATCTTGGCGACGACCCCGGCGCCCACCGTGCGACCGCCCTCGCGGATCGCAAATCGCAGACCCTCGTCCATCGCGATCGGCACCAACAGCTCCACCTCCATCGTCACATTGTCACCCGGCATCACCATCTCGGTGCCCTCC
>JASHUW010000472.1 GCA_030039815.1 Alphaproteobacteria bacterium | reverse complement strand
TTTCGTCGCGACCACGATAGCCGAGGATGGCGGCGATTTCACCGCTCTTGTGCCCGGCGATGCGGCTGATGTCGGCGCTGGCATAGGCGGAAAGCCCCCGCCCGGCCTCGCTCCCGGCGCGGGTGCGGACGACGATGCAGTCGCCGCGCTCGAAGCTGCCCTCGATCGCCACCACCCCGGCGGGCAGGAGGCTCCTGCCTTGGCGCAGGGCCCGCGCCGCGCCGTCATCGACGACGACCGCGCCGGCTGGGTTGACCGCGCCGGCGATCCACGCCTTGCGCGCCGAGCGCGGCTCGGCCCGCGGCAGGAAGAGGCTGGCCTTGCCGCCGGCTTCGACCGCGGCGAGCGGCCCACGGGCGCGCGGCCGGCCCTGGGCGATGATCATGTGGCAGCCCGCGCCCATCGCGATGCGCGCCGCGACGAGCTTGGTGACCATGCCGCCGGAGCTGTAGCCCGGCGGCGCGGAACCGGCCATCGCCTCGATTTCCGGAGTGATCTCGCTGACCAACGGCAGGTGGCGCGCCGTGGGATCGTGGCGCGGGTCGCCGGTGTAAAGCCCGTCAATGTCGGAGAGCAGCACCAGCATGTCGGCGCTCGTCATCTGCGCGACGCGCGCCGCGAGCCGGTCGTTGTCGCCAAAGCGGATTTCGGTTGTGGCGATGGTGTCGTTCTCATTGACCACCGGAACGGCGCCCAGCGCCAAGAGCTGCGCGAAGGTGGCGCGGGCATTCAGATGGCGCTGGCGCGCCTCGGTGTCGTCGGGGGTCAGCAGGATTTGCGCGACGGTGATGCCGTGCCGGCCGAGCGCCTCCTGATAGGCGTGCGCAAGGCGAATCTGTCCGGTCGCCGCGGCGGCCTGCTTTTCCTCCAGCCGCAGCGCGCGGCCGGCCAACCCGAGATGCCGGCGTCCGACCGCGATCGCGCCCGAGGAGACGATGATGACCTCCTGGCCGCGCGCCCGGCAGCGCACGATGTCGTCGACCAGCGCGTTGAGCCAGGCGTGGCGCACCAAGCCGCCATCGTCGACCAGCAGCGCCGAGCCGATCTTGATGACGAGCCGCTTCGCGCCGGCAAGCGCGGCGGCGGGGGTGGGGGCCGTCAGTGCGTCCATGACAACCCCCACCCCGACCCTCCCCCGCTTGCGGGGGAGGGGGTGACAAGCGCCAGCGATTCCAGTTCCCTCCCCCGCAGGCGGGGAAGGGTCAGGGTAGGCGCGAGGCGACGCACGGAACTCATGCCTCGGCCATCGCCGCTTCGCGCTCGGCGGCGATCGCCCGGATCAGCGCGGCGATCACCGCCGCCACGCCCTCGCCACTGACCCCGGACAGTGGCAGCACCGTCGACCCGCGACCAGCGGCACGGCCCAGCGCGCGGAGCTTTTTCTTCACCTCGTCCGGTTCGATCGCGTCGATCTTATTGAGGCCGACAATCTCGGGCTTTTCGGTGAGCCGGTGGCCGTATCCGGCCAATTCGCCGCGGATCGTCTGGTAGGCACCGACGACATCGGCGGCGGTGCCGTCGATGAGATGCAGGATCACCGCGCAGCGCTCGACATGGCCGAGAAACCGCGTGCCGAGCCCGGCGCCTTCGCTGGCGCCTTCGATGAGGCCCGGCAGATCGGCGATCACGAACTCGCGGTCGTCGCGCCGCACGACCCCCAATTGCGGGCGCAGCGTGGTGAACGGGTAGTCGGCGATCTTGGGCCTGGCATGCGAGACGCGCGACAGGAACGTCGACTTGCCGGCGTTGGGCAACCCCACCAGCCCGGCATCGGCGATCAGCTTCAGCCGCAGCCAGACCCAGGCCTCGGTGCCGGGCCAGCCGGGATCGGCGCGGCGCGGCGCCTGGTTGGTCGCGCTCTTGTAATGGGCGTTGCCGAACCCGCCATCGCCGCCGCGCAGCAAGACGCGGCGCTGCCCGGCGCGGACGAAATCGGCGATCACGGTCTCGCCATCCTCGGCGAGGATCTGGGTGCCGACCGGCACGCGCAGCACGAGGTCGTCGCCGCCCGCGCCGGTGCGGTTGCGACCGGCGCCGCCACGGCCCTTCGGGGCGCGGAAATGCTGCTGGTAGCGGTAGTCGATCAGCGTGTTGAGATTGTCCTGCGCCTCGAAAACGATATTACCGCCCTTGCCGCCGTCGCCACCGTCCGGCCCGCCGAACTCGATGAATTTCTCGCGCCGGAAGCTCAGCGAACCGGGGCCCCCGTCGCCGCTCTTCACATAGATCTTGCACTGGTCGAGAAATTTCATCGCGGGTTCAGAAATGGTGAGGTCGGGGCAACAAAAAAGGGAGCGGGTGGCCGCTCCCTTTTCCTTATCTCACGCGGAAGCGGCTATTCGGCGGCTTCCGCCGGCGGAAGAACCGAGATGAACTTGCGGCCGCCGAGCCCCGTATGGAACTTGACCGCACCGTCGATCAGCGAAAACAGGGTGTGGTCGCGCCCCATGCCGACATGCGCGCCGGGATGGAACTTGGTGCCGCGCTGGCGCACCAGGATATTGCCGGCAACGACGATCTCGCCGCCGAACTTCTTGACGCCGAGCCGCTGACCGGGACTGTCACGTCCGTTGCGCGACGAGCCGCCCGCTTTCTTGTGAGCCATCGCTACCTCTCCTAGCCGGCGCTGATCCCGGTGATCCGCAGCACGGTCTGGTGCTGGCGGTGGCCGTTCTTGCGCCGGTAATTGTGCCGCCGCTTCTTCTTGAAGACGATGATCTTGTCGGCGCGGCGATGCTCGACCAGCTCGGCGCTGACCGAGGCGCCCTTGACGAGCGGGGCGCCCGCCTTGGCGTCGGCGCCCTCGCCGACCATCAGCACCTCGTCGAGCTCGATCGTCGCGCCCGGCTCTCCGGCCAATTTCTCGACCGCGATCACATCGCCCTGGGCGACCGTATATTGTTTGCCGCCGGTGCGGATCACTGCGAACATCTGGGACCGCCGCAAAATTTCGCCGCGCCTGACCGGCGCAGAAACACGACGGACGGGCCGCGCCCGTCCGGGAGCCGCGAATATAATGTCGCGCCTTTTGGTGTCAATCCCATAGGCGCCGCCACGGTGCCATGCAGGTCGAATGACCGCATCGCTTTGACGCCGAGGCGCGAGCACGCCTACACTAAAAGGCTCCTGTTAAAAGAAACCAGTTTTTCGAGGAGCGCTGGGGCGTATGGATACCGGCAAGATCAACGCCACTGAAGACGAAGCCCTGCAATTTCACGCCGACGGGCGGCCAGGGAAATTATCGATCGCGCCGCACAAGCCGCTGGTGACGCAGCGCGACCTGTCGCTCGCCTACTCGCCGGGCGTCGCCTACCCGTGCCTGAGGATCGAGAAGGACCCGAGCTCCGCCTTCGACTACACCTCGAAGGGGAATTTCGTCGCGGTAGTATCGAACGGCACCGCGGTGCTGGGGCTAGGCGATCTTGGCGCCTTGGCCGCCAAGCCTGTCATGGAGGGCAAGGCGGCGCTCTTCAAGCGCTTTGCGGATATTGATTCAATTGACCTCGAGATCGACACCAAGGATGTCGACGAGTTCGTCAATTGCGTGCGCTTCCTGCATCCCTCGTTCGGCGGCATTAACCTGGAGGACATTCGCGCGCCCGAGTGCTTCGTGATCGAGGAGCGGCTGCGCGAGCTGTTGGACATTCCGGTCTTCCACGACGATCAGCACGGTACCGCGATCATCGCCACCGCCGGCCTGATCAACGCGCTGCACCTGACCAAGCGCGAGCTCAAAGACATCAAGATGGTGGTGAACG
>JASHUW010000471.1 GCA_030039815.1 Alphaproteobacteria bacterium | reverse complement strand
TGAGGGATTGAAGAGGAACATCCACAACACCCCGGCGACCGCCGGCGCGATCGCATAGGGCATCAGCAGCACGGTCTTGTAGATCGTCGCGCCGCGCACCACCCGATCGGCCATCACCGCGAACAGCAGCCCCGGCGCCAAGGCCAGGATCGCCACCGCGGCGCTGAAGATCGCCGTAACCGTGAACGCGTAGATGTAGTTGGGGTCGGCGAACAGCGTGTGGAAATTGTCCCACCCGACAAAGCGGGTCGACAGGCCGAACGCATCCCCGCCCTGCACCGACTGAATGATCGCCTGACCCGCCGGCCAGAAGAAGAAGATCACCGTCACCGCCAGCTGCGGCAGCAGCAGCACCGCCGGGAACAGCCAGCCGGAGAATATGACGCGCCGGTCCACGACTTCTCAGCGCCCCAAACCGCCTCCCCCGGGCTTGACCCGGGGGTCCACGAATAGTCGTCGCTTATTCGTGGATGGTCGGATCACGTCCGGCCAAGGGGAAGAATTTGCCAAGGCTGTCGCTACTGCGTGTTTTTCTGGAACTGGCGCAGCAGTGCGTTGCCACGGTCGACCGCATCGTCGAGCGCCGCCTTGGCGGTCGACTTGCCCGAGAACGCGGCTTCGAGGTCCTCGGCGATGACGTCGCGGATCTGCACCATGTTGCCGAACCGCAGCCCCTTCGAGTTGTCGGTCGGCGGCTTCCCGGTCATCTGCAGGATGGCGACCTCGGTGCCCGGGTTCTGGGCGTAGAACCCATCGGCCTTGGTCTTTTCGTAGGCGGCCTTGGTGATCGGCAGATAGCCGGTGTCCTCATGCCATTTCTCCTGCACCGGGACGCTCGACAGGTAGGTGAAGAACTTGGCGATGCCCTTGTAGTGATCGGCCGGCTTGCCGGCCATCACCCACAGGCTCGCGCCGCCGATGATCGAGTTCTGCGGCGCGCCGGGGACATCGGGGTAATAGGGCAGCTCGGCGACACCCCAGTTGAACTTGGCGCCGGCCTTGAACATGCCGTAGGCGGCGGAAGAATCCTGGATCATGCCGCAATCGCCGCTGATGAACTTCGGCTCCGGCTCGGTAGTGCGACCGCCATAGTCAAAGCTCTTGTCCTTTTCGGCCTCGGCGAGATTCTCGATATGGCGGGTCACGGTCGGATTGTTGAATTCGAGCACCGTGTCAGTGCCCCCAAGGCCATTGTCCTTGGTGCCGATCGGCAAATTATGCCAGGCGCTAAAATTCTCGATCTGCACCCAGCTGACCCAGGCCGAGGTCAAGCCGCACGGCACGCCCGCGGCGCGCAGCTTCTTCGCCGCCTCGAAGGTCTCGGGCCAAGTCTTGGGCGGCTTGTCGGGGTCGAGCCCGGCCTTCTTGAACTCGTCCTTGTTCCAGTAGACGACCGGGGTCGAGCTGTTGAACGGCAGCGACAGCATCTTGCCGTCAGGGGTGCTGTAATAGCCGGTCACCGCCGGGAGATAGCTGTTTGGGTCGAACGGCTCACCGGCGTCCTGCATCAGCTGGTAGACCGGCTTGATCGCGCCCTTGGCGGCCATCATCGTCGCGGTGCCGACCTCGAACACCTGGACGATGTCGGGCGGATTGCCGGCGCGATAGGCGGCGATCGCCCCGGTCATCGTCTCGGCATAAGAGCCCTTGAAGACGGGCACGACCTTGTAGTCCGATTGCGAGGCGTTGAAGTCGGCGGCGATCTTGTTGATTCGGTCGCCGTTGACCGAGGTCATCGCGTGCCACCATTGCAGCTCGATCGGGTCGGCGTGCGCGGCGGCAAGGCTTCCCACCACGAGCGCGAGCGCAAGCACCAGCTTTTTCATAAAATCCGTCCCCCCTGATCTGTATGGCTCCGCACCAGCGGGTTTATCTGACGAGCCTACCTTGCCAAATCGTGACAAGACCCGGAAGCTTTTGTGACATGTCCGTTCTCGACAAAATCGACCAGAGCCTTCGTCAGCTGGGGCTCGGCGCGCCGGTCGCGATCCGCGTCAGCCCGCGTGCTCGCCGGCTGTCCTTGCGCGTCGATGCCGCGGCGCGCGGGGTGGAGCTGGTGTTGCCGCGGCGATTTTCCGCCGAGACGGCGATCGGCTTTGTCTCGCGCCACCGCGGCTGGATCGCGGCGCGGGTCGCGGCGATGCCGCCACCGCTGCGCCTCGCCGATGGGACCGTCGTGCCGGTGTTCGGCGTGCCGCACCGCATCCGGCGGATCAGCGAGCCGATGGCCGCGCCGGTCACTATCGCCGACGGCGAAATCCGGGTGCGCGGCGAGCCGGCGCACTTGCCGCGCCGGGTGACCGATCACCTGAAGGCGCTCGCCCGGCGCGATTTCGCCGGCCGCGCCCGCGCCCTCGCGGCACGGCTCGGCAAGAGCGTGACGCGCGTCGGAGTGCGCGACCCGAAAAGCCGCTGGGGAAGCTGCTCGTCAAAGGGCGCGCTGTCGTTCAGCTGGCGCCTCGTGTTCGCGCCCGAAGCGGTGATCCAGTATGTGGTCGCGCACGAGGTGGCGCATCTCGTCGAGATGAACCATGGGCCTCGGTTCTGGAAGGTCGTGGCGAGCCTCGTGCCGGACGCTGCCGGGCCCCGCGCCTGGCTGCGCCGGCACCGCGCGGAGCTGATGTCCTACGGCTCGGGACCGACTCCCGCCACATAGGAACGAAGTAGGAACTCAATCCGGATTGGTCTAGCGCCGGCAGAATTTTTTGCGATCAGACCACCATGCCCGGGCCGGCCCGGCGGTGCAGCCAGTCCTCGACCAGCCGGCGGGCGATCGAGTCGAGGCGCGGCAGACGGAACGTATTGTCGTCGGCATGCGCCAGCAGCCAGTCGCGCTCGAACCATTTGGCGTCCTCGAGCTCGCCGTAATCGACGGCGATCTCGCTCGTCGCCGCCTCGGCGTGAAAGCCGAGCATGATGTTGGCCGGAAACGGCCAGGGCTGCGACGAGTGATAGACGACGTTCTTGACCTCGATCCCGGTCTCTTCCAGCACCTCGCGGGCGACCGCGTCCTCCAGCGCCTCGCCCGGCTCGACAAAGCCGGCAAGCGTCGAATACATCCCCGG
>JASHUW010000470.1 GCA_030039815.1 Alphaproteobacteria bacterium | reverse complement strand
TCATCATGGGCGGCACGTTCGAGCGCTTTCCGCGGCTGCGCTTTGCGTTCCTGGAAGCGAATTGCGGCTGGCTGCCGTTCTGGTTGCACCGCATGGACGAGCATTACGAATGGCGCGAGCCTTACGGCGAAATGACCCACCTGACGATGAAGCCTTCGGAGTATTTCCGTCGACAGGGCTTCGGCGCGGTCGAATGCGACGAGGATTTTGTCAGCCATGTCGTCGACGCGATCGGCGACGACAATCTGGTCACGACCACCGACTATCCGCACGGCGACGCCAAATACCCGCACGCGATGGATCTGTTTCTCGGGCTGAAACTGAGCGACAGCAGTAAGAAGAAGATCTTGTGGGACAACCCGCGCCGGCTCTACGCGCTGTAGGCTGCATTACGGTCAATGCATCCCTTGGGGCTCCCTTCGGTCGCACTTCAGGATGAGGCGGGCTGAGGACGGCATGAAGAAAAGAGCCTCATCCCCGGCTTTCGCCGGGGCAGGCTCTGAGGCGCTTCACGCAGCGAAGCCTCGAAGGACGCACCTCGCAAATCCAGCACCGGGAAGATGCGACATGAAAATCGGCTTTATCGGGGTCGGCCATATCGGCGCGCCGATCGCCGGGCAGCTTTTGCAGGCCGGGCACGAGCTTATCGTCCATGACCTGCGGCGCGAGGCGGCGGCCGGGTTGCTGGCGGCCGGCGCGGCATGGGCGATGTCGATGACCGAAATGGCGGCCGTCTGCGAAGCCGTCTGCACCTGCCTGCCGGATCCGAAGCAGATGGAGGCGGTGTGCCTTGGCGCGGGCGGGTTGGTCGAGAACCTCAAGCCCGGCGCGCTCTACATCGATCACACGACCAACGCGCCGGCGCTGGTGCGGCGCGTCCATGCGCTGCTCGCCGCGAAGGGCGTCGCGATGGTCGATGCGCCGGTGTCGGGCGGCATGGAAGGCGCGCAGACCCGCGATCTCCTGGTGATGGCCGGCGGCGCGCCCGAGGATTTCGCCCGCGCCAGGCCGCTGCTCGACGCGATTGCCAAACGGGTCATGTACACCGGTGGCATCGGCACCGGGTCGATCGCCAAGATCATGCACAACAGCGCGACCTTCACACTCGACCTGGTGATGGCCGAATGTTGGACCACCGGGGTCAAGGCCGGTATCGACCCGGCGACGATCGTCAGGGTGTTCACCGAGGCGGCGCTCGGCAACCAGATGAATTTGAAGGTGCGCCTGCCAGCGACTTATCTGCGCGGCGATTTTGACGCTCGGTTCGCGCTGGCGCTGGCGCACAAGGATCTCGGGTTAGCGCTCGACCTCGCGCGCGAAACCGGCACGCCGATGCGCCTCAACGCGCTCGCCAAGGCGGAGATGGACGAGGCGCTGGCGCGCGGCTGGGCGACGCGCGACGCCTCGATCTTCCTGACCCTTCAGGAAGAGCGCGCCGGGGTCGAGGTGCGCGTCAAGGATCGCTGACGCGGCTCAGCGAGAAGCCGCCGGGGATAGATCGATGCGCGGCGGGGTGAGCGGGTTGGGCGGCGGCTGGGGCAGTAGCAGGATCAACAACAGCCCGGCCAATGATACCCAAGCAATCAGCCAGAACGCATCGATATAAGCGAGCACGTAGGCCTCGCGCTGGATCAGCATACCAAGTAGCCCCAGGCCTTGCACCGTGGGGTTGCCAATGCCGGTCGGGCGCGTACCGAACGGCTCCGCGAGCTGCGTCGCGGCATTCACAACTGCCGAAGCGCCGCTCTGGACGTGCAGGCCGATCAGGTTGGAATAGGTCTGCTCGCGCACCCTGACAAACGTCTGGGTTATGCCGTTGCCAATCTCGGCGCCCATCAGCCGCGCAATCTGGATCATTGTTGCGATCGCGGCGGCCTGTGCCGGCACGATGTTGGCGACCGCATAGGTCACGAGCGCGGTTATCGCGAAGGCGAGCCCGACCGCCTCGACGCATTGCGACGGCAGGAAATCGCCCCCGGCCCAGTCATGGGTGAGGCCGGTATCCATCCAGGCGCCGACCGCGATCGTGGCAAAGCCGACCACCAGCATCAGCCGCGCATCGATCCAGCGGAGCAGCAGCGCTATGAGCGGCACCAGCACGAATTGCGGCAGCGCGATCCAATTGAGCACGTCACCGATCTGCAGATCGCGCAGGCCCTGGATGCGTGTCAGGTAATCCGGCAGCACATATCCCGTCGCGAGCCCGCCGAAGCCGTATATCGAGATCAGCAGGGCTGGCCCGCCGACGTTCGGCCGTACAAGTATGCTCGGATGCAGCAGCGGGTATTGGGTCCGTGCTTCGTGCGCGAAGAAGGCGATGACGAGCAGTCCTCCGGCGAGCAGAAGGCCGCAAATCGTCCCTGAATTGAACCAGTCGAGACGGTTGCCCTGATCGATCGCTGCATAGATCAATCCAAAGCCGAGCCCGGCATAGACAATGCCCACCCAGTCGGTACGGCGGAATAGCTCGCGGTCGATCGGTCTGCGCGGCATCGCAACGGCGACGAGCACCAGCATCACCGGCGTCAGCACGGCGTTCTGCCAGAAGATCCACGGCCAATTTCCCCCTCCGAGTACCAACCCTCGATCGCACCGGCGATGTTCGACGAGAAGACAAAGCGGAAGGAATAGGCGGCGATGCCCCAGATCCACCACTGTGGCGCCAGGCTGCGCAGCACAAAGCCGAGCGTAGCTGGGATGAACGCGCCGACCGCCAGACCGCGGATCATCTGCACCGCGATCAGCGTGTCGTAATCGTGGATGAAGGGCGGCAGCAGCGAGAAGACCGTGAAAGCCGTGCCCGTCCACAGCAACACGCGACGCGTACCGAGCACGGTGCTCATCCACGCGGCCGCGGGGGTCACCAGCATTTGCGATGCGGTGAACGCGGTGTTGACCCACGAGCCTTCGTCGAAGCCGAGGCCAAGACCGCCGCGAATGTCGGCGAGGCCGAATGTGGTGAGCTTGGTGTTGAGCGACGAGATGCATGCGCCGAGGATCACCGCCGCGACGCCGATCGCTGGGTGGTCGCTGCGCGTAAAGGCGGCCAGAATGCTCGCTGGGTACTTTGCGGGCGCGGCAACGCTCATAACGGCGGCGTGGTATCGGTCAGGATCGTCGCCTCGACCGACATGCCCGGCCGCAGCTTTCCGGCGAGCAGGTTGTCGGGGTCGAGCCGCAGCTTCACCGGGATGCGCTGCACGACCTTGGTGAAGTTGCCCGTGGCGTTGTCGGGCGGGAGAAGGCTGAATTGCGATCCGCTGGCGGGCGCGATACTGTCGACCTTGGCCCTGATGACGATGCCGGGGAACGTGTCGACGCGGATTTCGGCGCCCTGGCCGACGATGACATGGGTCAGCTGTGTCTCCTTGTAGTTCGCGATCACCCAGACATTGTTGAGCGGCACCACCGAGATCACCTGGGTCCCGCCATGGGCGTACTGGCCGACGCGGACGCCGCGCTCGCTGACCTCGCCGTCGACGGGCGCGGTGATGCGGGTGTGGTCGAGATTGATCTGGGCGAGATTGAGCGCCGCCTCTTTGGCCTTGGCA
>JASHUW010000047.1 GCA_030039815.1 Alphaproteobacteria bacterium | reverse complement strand
CGGGAGCGACGGGTGGGTGGGGGTCGGCGCGAACCGCCGTGGTGGGAGCAGGCGGCTTTAGGCCGCCTCGTCTTCCTCTTCGCGCTCCGCGACCGGGCCGGAATCCTGGCCCTTGGCCGAGACGTCGCGGTCGACCAGCTCGATCACCGCCATCGCCGCGTTGTCGCCGTAGCGATAACCGGCCTTGATGATCCGCGTGTATCCGCCGGGCCGGGTCTTGTAGCGCTCGGCCAGAATGGTCACCAGCTTGTCGGCGAGCTTCTCGTCATTGAGCGCGGCGATGGCCCGGCGGCGGACATGCAGCCCGCCGCGCCGTCCCATGGTGATCAGCCGCTCGACGACCGGGCGCAGATCCTTGGCCTTGGGCAGCGTTGTCTTGATCTGCTCGTGCTTGATGAGCGCGGCGGCGAGGTTCTCGAACATCGCCTTGCGATGGGCGGAGTGACGGCTGAAGCCGCGTCCGTGCATGCCGTGGCGCATTGTTCGATCCTCTCCAATCCCAATCCGTCACTTACCATTTTTCGTCGCCCCCGCTGGCGCGGGAAAGACGAAGGAACGAGTTAATAAGGCTCGTCGATGCGCTTGGCCAGGTCCTCGATGTTCTCGGGCGGCCAGTTCTGGATCTCCATCCCCAGATGGAGCCCCATGTTTGCCAGCACCTCCTTGATTTCGTTCAAGGACTTGCGGCCGAAATTGGGGGTGCGGAGCATCTCCGCCTCGGTCTTCTGCACCAGATCGCCGATATAGACGATGTTGTCGTTCTTGAGGCAGTTGGCCGAGCGCACCGAAAGCTCGAGTTCGTCGACCTTGCGCAGCAGGTTCTTGTTGATCAGCGGCTCGCCGGTCGGCTCTTCATCCTTGCGGCCGCGCGGCTCCTCGAAATTGATGAACAGCTGCAGCTGGTCCTGAAGAATGCGCGCGGCCAGCGCCACCGCGTCTTCCGGGGTCACCGCGCCGTTGGTCTCGACCCGCATCGACAGGCTGTCGTAGTCGGTCACCTGCCCGACGCGGGTATTCTCGACGCGGTACGACACCTTGCGCACCGGACTGAACAAGGCGTCGACCGGAATGAGACCGATCGGCGCGTCCTCGGGCCGATTGGCTGTCGCTGGGACATAGCCCTTGCCGATCTCGACCGTCAGCTCCATCGACAGGCGCGCGCCGTTATCGAGCGTGCAGATCACCAGGTCGGGGTTGAGAATCTCGATGTCATGGCCGGTCTCGATCGCGCCGGCGCGGACCTCGCCCGGGCCGGTCGCGCGCAGTCTCATGCGCTTCGGCCCTTCGCCGGTCATGCTGAGGCCGATGCTTTTGACGTTGAGGACGATGTCGGTGACGTCCTCGAGCACGCCAGGGATCGACGAGAACTCGTGCAGCACGCCCTCGATCTGGATCGAGGTCACCGCCGCACCCTGCAGCGACGACAGCAGCACGCGGCGCAGCGCATTGCCCAGCGTCAGCCCGAACCCCCGCTCCAGGGGCTCGGCGACCACCGTCGCGACGCGCTTCGCGTCCTCGCCGGGTTCGACGGCCAGCGCCTTGGGCTTGATCAGTGTCTGCCAATTGCGTTGGATAACAAAGACATCGGTCATTGAGCGTATGTCCTATCGACATCCGAGCCGGCGATGAGGCCGGCGAACTTTGCATTGCGCCACCGCCATGCGGCAGCGCGGCACAAGGTCTGTTGTCAGACCCGGCGCCGTTTCGGCGGGCGACAGCCGTTATGCGGGATCGGCGTGACGTCGCGAATAGAAGTGATAGCGAAACCAACGCTTTGCAAGGCCCGCAAGGCAGACTCGCGTCCCGAGCCGGGCCCCTTCACCTCGATGTCGAGGGTGCGCATGCCGTGCTCCATCGCCTTGCGGCCGGCATCCTCGGCGGCGATCTGCGCCGCGTAAGGGGTCGACTTGCGCGAGCCCTTGAAGCCTTGGCTGCCCGACGACGACCAGGCAATCGCGTTGCCCTGGGCATCGGTGATCGTGATCATCGTGTTGTTGAACGTCGCGTTCACATGGGCCGTGCCCGAGGTGATGTTCTTGCGTTCGCGACGCCGCAGCCGCGGCGCTGCCGCCGTTCCTCTTGCCATTTAGCCGTTCCGCCGTATCGAGGGGCTGATCAAAAGAACCTATTTCTTCTTGCCGGCGATCGGCCGGGCCGGACCCTTGCGGGTGCGCGCGTTGGTGTGGGTGCGCTGGCCGCGAACCGGCAGGCCCTTGCGGTGCCTGAGGCCGCGATAGCAGCCGAGGTCCATCAGCCGCTTGACATTCATCGCCACTGTGCGCCGCAGATCGCCCTCGACCGTGTACTCGCGGTCGATCAGCTCGCGGACCCGCAGCACCTCGTCGTCGGTCATGTCGTTGGCCCGCCGGTCGAGCGGTATCCCGACCTTGTTGCAAATTTCGAGGGCCTTGGTGCGGCCGATGCCATGGATATAGGTCAGGGCGATCGGCACGCGCTTCTGATTGGGGATGTTAACGCCGGCAATTCGCGCCACCTGCGCATCTCCTCGAATTCAGGCATGGGCAAAGGAGCGTGGGATCGCTCCCTCGCGGAGGCGGGGATTATACGGATCGCCGGAGCAGCGTCAATCGGCGACTATGCCATATTATCGTGAAATGATCGCCTCGATGGCCTTCGTCACCGCATCCATCTCGCCCATGCCGTCGACCGTCTCGAGGATGCCCTTGGCGCGGTAATAGGGCAGGATCGGCGCGGTCTGCTGGCGATAGACCTCAAACCGCTTCTGCACCGCCTCCGGCCGGTCGTCGGGCCGCTGCACGAAGTCGTGCGAGCCGCAGACATCGCACACCCCTTCCCGTTTCGGCCGGTGGTAGCGCTCGTGATAGCTGGCGCCGCAAGCGCGGCAACTGAAGCGGCCGGCGAGCCGATCGACCAGCGCCGCCTCGTCGACCTCCATCAGGATCACGTGGTCGAGCTTGAGGTCGTGGCCGGCGAGCATCGCGTCGAGCGCCTCGGCCTGGGGGATGGTGCGCGGAAAGCCGTCGAGGATGACGCCGTCCTTCGCCTCGGGCGCGGCGATGCGCTGCTCGATGACCTCGATCACGATCTCGTCGGAAACGAGCGCGCCCGATTCCATGACCGCCTTGATGCGCCGCCCCAACTCGCTGCCCGATGCGGTCTCGGCCCGCAGCATGTCGCCAGTCGCAAGCTGAACCAGCCCATGCGCCTGTTCGAGGCGCTTGGCCTGCGTTCCCTTGCCGGCGCCTGGCGGCCCCAGCAGGATCAAATTCATCCCCGGCGTCTCCCCAGCCGCGCCTTCTTGATCAGCCCCTCGTATTGGTGCGCGAGGAGATGCGAGTGGATTTGCGCGACGGTGTCCATGGTAACGCTAACGACGATCAGCAGGCTGGTGCCGCCGAAATAGAACGGCACCGAATATTGCGAGATCAGGATTTCCGGCAGGATGCACACCGCCGCGAGATAGGCGGCACCGACCACCGTCAGCCGGGTCAGCACATAGTCGAGATGGTCGGCGGTGTTCTTGCCCGGCCGGATGCCGGGAATGAAGCCGCCGTATTTGCGCAGATTGTCGGCCGTCTCGGTCGGGTTGAAGACCACCGCGGTGTAGAAGAAGGTGAAAAAGATGATGAGGCCGACATAGAGCACCATATAGGCCGGCTGGCCATGGCCGAGCCACGCGGTGATGGTGCCGATCCAGCCCATGCTCTGGCCGGTGTTCTGCTGGAAGGTCGAGATCGTCGCGGGCAGGAGCAGCAGCGACGACGCGAAGATCGGCGGGATCACGCCCGAGGTGTTGATCTTCAGCGGCAGATGCGACGATTCACCGCCGAACATGCGATTGCCGACCTGGCGCTTCGGGTACTGCACCAGAATGCGCCGCTGCGCGCGCTCCATGAAGACGATGAAGGTCACCACCGCGATCGACATCACGAGAAAAAGCACGATGAAAATCGGCGACAGCGCGCCGGTGCGGCCGAGTTCGAGGGTGGCGGCCAGCGCGTGCGGCAGGTTGGCGACAATGCCGGCCATGATGATCAGCGAAATGCCGTTGCCGATGCCGCGCGCGGTGATCTGCTCGCCGAGCCACATCAGGAACATCGTGCCGCCGACCAGGGTGATGACGGTGACCATGCGGAAGAACAGCCCTGGGTCGATGACGGCGGACTCCGCCCCCGACCGCATGCTCTCCAGGCCGACGGCGATCCCATAGGCCTGTACGATGGCAAGCCCCACCGTGCCGTACCGGGTGTACTGGTTGATCGTCTTGCGGCCGGCCTCGCCTTCCTTCTTCAGCTGCTCGAGTTGCGGCGACACCGCCGTCAACAGCTGAACGATGATGGACGCCGAGATGTAGGGCATGATGCCCAGCGCGAAGATCGACATGCGCCCGAGCGCGCCGCCCGAGAACATGTTGAACATGCCGAGAATGCCGCCGGCGTTGCGGTTGAAGATTTCCTGGAGGATCCCCGGGTCGATGCCGGGGATCGGGATGTAGGTGCCGAGGCGATAGGCGACGAGCGCCCCGAGCGTGAACCAGATGCGGTTCTTGAGTTCGGTCGCCTTGGAAAAAGCGCCGAAGTTTATGCTGGCAGCGAGTTGCTCGGCGGCTGACGCCATCGGTTCGATCCTTGCCTCAAGAGAGGCCGCTTACAGAATAGGCGCTTGCAGGTCGTTACGGAAGGTCGCGGGCCATTGTGGCGCAGCCGCGCCAGGCTAGGCCGAGGCTTCGCCCTCTTTCGCCGCGCCTTCCGGCAGGACCACCTTGCCGCCCGCCTTTTCGACCGCGGCGATCGCC
>JASHUW010000469.1 GCA_030039815.1 Alphaproteobacteria bacterium | reverse complement strand
GGCCGGGCGCAAATTCGGTGCGGCGGATCGCGGCGGCGAATTCCTCGAACAGCGGCTGCCCATCGCGGCCGACGCGAAAGAGGATGTCGGGCATGAACACCGGCACCAGCCGCGCGAGACCGGCGCGAAAATCGACAGTCATGTGCTCGATCTCCGGGTCGTCCGGCCAATCGGGATCGCCGGACTCGACCAGCGTCGCGCCGAGCTTATGCCCAAGCACGGATTTGATCTCGGCCGCGGCGGCGCGCGAGATCGGCTCGGCGGCCTGGTCGCCGGCACGCAATCGCATCGACTCGCGGACGATGCCGATGCGCATGCCCCTCAGCGAGGGCGCCGCGGTCGCGTGACGCGCATAGCCGCCCGCCAGCAGCGAGGAGCGCGGCACGGCGGTATAGACATCGCGCGGGTCATAATACTTCGTGCCGTTGTCGGTCAGGGCGTCGAGGATCTTGGCGCAATCGCCGATCGTGCGCGCAAGGACGCCGGTGCGGTCGCAATAGATGTCGGCGCCGATCGCCCCGCCGTCAAAGCCGAGCATCGCCTTGTGCGGCAGGATGAGGGCGACGGCATTGTGGTTGGCGGGGCCGCGGCACGAGGCGCGCGTCTCTTCGCCGAGGCTCGCCATGCACAGATTGGCGCTGACCGAGACCCCCGAGCCCGAGCTCGACCCCAATGAGGCGGCGCGCGTCGTGTCGTACGGGTTCGCCGGGTTGCCGGCCCACGAGCTGCGCTGGTAGCCGAGCACCGAAGGCAGCACGCGTCCCGGCTTGTGCCGCCCGCCGGGATTGCCGGCGCGGCCGTTATATTCGGTATTGACCGCCTTGGCGAAGATGATCGCGGCCTTGTTGCGCAGCTCCTCGACGAGGATGTGGTCGCGCGCGGGAAAGTCGATGTCGTAGGCCGCGTCGCCGCCAGCGGTGGTGCGCATGTCCTTGGTGTCGAACGGGTCCTTGAACGAGAAGACGACGCCGTACATCGGCAGATCGTCGAGCGGCGGGTTGCTGCCGTATCGCGCGTCGAGCTCGGCGGCGCGTTCCAACGCATCGGGTAGGTGACGGAACACCTCGCAAGCCGGCGGCGCTCCCGGGGGCAGCGGCCCGAGCGAGGGATGGCGATCGTACTCGCCCTTGCAGGTCACGGAGCGCTCGCCGCGGATGTTGAGGGTCGCCAGCGCGTTGAGCTGACCGGCATGGGGAATGCCGGCGATCATGCCGTATTGCTGCTGCACCGTCGGGTCGGAGGCGGTCGGCTCCATGCGGCCGAATTCGAGCGGCGGGCCGCGATATTGGTCGAGGTCGGGATAGATCGCCGTTGCCGCCACCGTGTCAGTCGGGAAGCGCAGCGGCGATCCGGCGCGGATCGCGCCCTCGGCTGCGGCGACAGCAGCGCCGTTTTCGGTGACGAGCTTGCTGGCGACGCCGTTATAGGCGCGCACCCGGGCGAGATACTGCTCGACGACCGCGACGCAGGTGGTCTCGCCAGCCTTGATGGCGCGGTGCAAATCCTCGATCGTCGCTTCTTCGATGCGGAACGTCATGCTCACATCCCCCAAGCTTGGAGGATGTTAGAGCGAGTTGCGATCGGGTGGCGAGCCTGTCCGGCGACTTACGCGGCGATGCCGACTTCGGCGGGTTGCTCGGCAGGGAACACCAGCCGGTCGCGCGGGAAGACGATCCTCGCCTGGGTGCCGATGCCGACCTCGCTCGTGAGCTCGAACGCGCCGCCATGCAATTCCATCATCGCCCGCACCAGCGGCAGGCCGAGGCCGGTGCCCTGTTGCTTGCGCGAGAGCGAGGAATCGACCTGCTCGAAGGCTTCGAGCACGCGCCCGAGATCGTCCTGAGCAATGCCGATACCGGTATCAATGACCGCGATCGACAGGCCCTCAAGCGGATCAGCGCGGCAGGCGATATCGATGCGGCCGCCCGCGGGACTGAACTTGATCGCGTTGGTGACGAGGTTGAGCACCATCTGCATCGTCTTGCGCTCGTCACCGCGCAACAGCGGCACATCGGGCGCGACATCGACCACCTGCTGGAGACCGCTTTCCTGCGCCCGCACCGTGGTGAGTTGGACGACCGAGCGGATCGCGTCGCGAACGTCAAACACGCCGTCGTCGAGAGTGAGCTTGCCGGCCTCGGCTTTTGACAAATCGAGGATGTCGTTGATGATCTGCAGGAGATGCGTGCCACTGGCGTGAATGTCGCCGACATAGGACCGGTACTGGTCGTTGCCGACAGAACCCAGCACCTCCTGTTTCATCATCTCGGAAAAGCCGATGATGGCGTTCAGGGGCGTGCGCAGCTCATGGCTCATATTGGCCAGGAAATCGGATTTGGCGCGGTTGGCCGCCTCCGCCTGTTCCTTGGCGCGCTCGCGCTCGAAAATGCCGCGGTAGAACTCGATCGACATCCATAACCCGACCCCGCCAATCAGCCCGAACACCGCCACCGCGATCGCCAGACACTCCCATTTTAGGGTGGCGAAGAATGAACCCGTCGGCGCATCGAGGACGAAAGCGCCCATCACATCGCCAAGCTTCCAGTTCGCGCCCGGCTGCATTTTGTTGTGGCAATCGACGCAGCTTTGGTCGTTTGCGAGCGATGGATAGACCGTACGGAAGATCGGCTCGCCATGGAGCATCATGAGCTCGGCGACCGGTTGCGGCTCCTTCTGGTGGACAAAAGACTCGATGATCGCGGCCATCGAGTTGTCGGAAGGCGGCGTCGCGATTGATCGGCCCTCGCGGCCGATAAAGCTCAGGCGAAGCGAATTCTTATCGCCGCGAGATTGGTTGAAGCGCTCGATGGCGCGTGCGCGGAATGTCGCCGGCACGGGTGCGCTGGTATTGGCATCCTGTCCGAGCGCATGCGAATAGGTGGTGACGAAGGCGTCGACGAGCTGCACGGCGGTGGTCTTCTCGTCGGCCTTGTTGGCGACGTACGAGCGCACGCTCGCCTGGTAGAAGCCGTAAGCGGCGACGAACGACAGCGCGGCCGAAAATAGCAGGATGCCGATCCAGCCATTGCCTTCGGGCGAATGCAGGAACGCTTGGAGGGCGCTATGTAGCCTTTTCATCACCGCGCTCGGGTTGAACCCGGGTGCAGGGGATACGCGCCAATTCCTAATGTTGCTTGAACGCAGCCGCTAATATTGCCGGCTATTGAGCGACAATTGAGCCCATTGCGAGGAATTTCTGACGGCGCTGGCGGCGCAGCGTGTCGCCGTCGAGGCGGACGAGCGGCCGCAAGGTCTCTTCGATCGCCTCGCCAAGACGAGCGATCGCTTCTTGCGGCGAGCGGTGCGCGCCGCCGAGCGGCTCGGCGACGACCTGGTCGACGATGCCGAGGCGCAGCATCTCCTGCGCGGTGAGGCGCAGCGCCTCGGCGGCGTCCTGAGCATTGTCGGCACTGCGCCACAAGATCGAGGCGCAACCCTCGGGCGAGATCACGGAATAGATCGCGTGCTCCAGCATCACAACTGCGTTACCGGCAGCGAGCGCGATCGCCCCGCCGGAACCGCCCTCGCCGATCACCGTCGCCACCACCGGCACGCGGATGTCGAGGCAGGTCTCGATCGCGCGGGCAATCGCCTCACTCTGGCCGCGCGCCTCGGCGTCGATGCCGGGATAGGCACCCGCGGTGTCGACAAAGGTCAGAAGCGGCAATTGGAAATGCTCGGCCAGGCGCATCAGCCGCTTGGCCTTGCGATACCCCTCCGGCCGCGCCATGCCGAAATTGTGCTTTACGCGCGCCTCGGTGTCGGCGCCCTTCTCGGTACCGAGCACGACGACACTGCGGCCGCGAAAGCGCGCGAGGCCGCCCAGCACGGCCTGATCCTCGGCGAAAGTGCGATCGCCAGCGAGCGGGGTAAAATCGCCGACAAGGCCGGCGATGTAGTCGCGGCAATGCGGCCGCTCGGGATGCCGCGCCACCAGCACCTTCTGCCATGGCGTCAGCTTCGCGTAGGTCTGGCGCAAAAGACGGTCTGCCTGGCCGGCGAGGCGTCCCACTTCCTCGGCGATGTTGAGCCCGTTCTCGGCCGAGAGATGGCGCAATTCCTCGATCTTGCCTTCGAGCTCGGCAATCGGGCGTTCAAACTCGAGGAAATGCCGCATCGGCGCGCGCGCCCGCTATTTTCGCCGCGCCAACGGATGCGCGGTCTCGACCAGGCGACGCAGCCGCTCGCCCTGGACGTGGGTATAGATCTGCGTCGTCGCGATATCGGCATGGCCGAGCATCTGCTGCACGCTGCGCAGATCGGCGCCGTGGTCGAGCAGGTGGCTGGCGAAGGCGTGACGCAACACATGCGGCGACAGCCGCGCCGGGTCGAGGCCGGCCCCGAGCGCCAGTTCCTTCAAGAGCTGGCCGCAGCGCTGGCGCGTCAAATGACCTTCGCGCGCCCGTGACGGGAACAGGAAACGCGACGCCTGCCCGTCGGGCAGGAACGCCTTGCGGCAGGCGAGATAGGCGGCGAGCGCCTCGCGCGACGGCGGGCTCAGCGGCACGACCCGCTCCTTGCCGCCTTTGCCGCGCACCAGCATGAAGCGCGGGTCGCGCTGCGCCGCGGCAAGCGGCAAGGTCACCAGTTCGGAGACGCGCAAGCCGGTCGCATACAGCAACTCGAGCACGCAGCGCAGCCGCGTCCCTTCCTCGTCCGGCCAGCGCTGCGCCGTCTCGATGAGCCGCGCCACCTCCGCCTCGGACAGCATCTTCGGCAGCGGCCGGCCGAGCCGCGGTGTGTCGATGCCGCTGGTTGGGTCGTCCGAGCGCGCTCCGTCGGTCAACAGGAAGCGATAGAACTGG
>JASHUW010000468.1 GCA_030039815.1 Alphaproteobacteria bacterium | reverse complement strand
GCCGCCTGGCCGATGCACACGGTCGAGACCGGCGAGCGGATGTACTGCATCGTGTCGTACATCGCCAAGCTCGAGGTGACCACCCCACCCGGCGAATTGATGTAGAGGGCGATGTCCTTGGTCGGGTTTTCCGCTTCGAGGAACAAAAGCTGGGCGCAAATCAGGCTGGCGACCGCATCGTGGATCGGCCCGACCAGGAAGATAATGCGCTCCTTCAACAGCCGCGAATAAATGTCATAGGCGCGCTCGCCGCGATTGGTCTGTTCGACCACCATCGGCACTAGGTTATTCATGTAATATTCGTAAGGATCGCTCATTCCGTCTCTCCTTTGGCGGGCGCCTTGTTGCGCGCGCCGGTTTGTGTCGGCGGTTTCTTGGCCGCCGGCTTTTTCTCGACCGGCGCCGCCGCTTCTTCTGCGGCCTCGTCGGCCTCGGTCATCGACAGGAGCTCTTGCGGGCTCACTTTTCGTTCGGCGGGCTTCGCCAGCTCGACGATGTAATCGACTACCTTCTCCTCGAAGATCGGCGCCCTGAGGTTGCCGGCGGCGTCGGGGTTGTTGCGATAGTAGTCGAGCACTCGCCGCTCCGCGCCGGGGAAGCGCTGCGCCTCCCGGATCAGGGCCTGGTTGAGCTCCTCCTGAGTGACGGTGATATTGGCATTGCGACCGACATCGGCAAGCAGCAGACCCAAACGGACTCGCCGTTCGGCGAGGGCCTGATACTCGCCCTTGAGTTTTTCGTCGTCCTCGGCGGGCGCCGCAGGCTCGGCGGGAGCTTCGGCTGGCGCACCAGCCGATACATCGCCCGGCGCCTGGCCGGCCGCGGCATAGGCCTTCTCGGCCTCGTGCTGCTTCCAGATATTGCCGAACTCGATCTCAACCATGCCCGGCGGCACCGGGAAGGAATAGGCCTCGGCCAGCTTGTCGAGCAGCTGCCGCTTGAGGCGTTGCCGGGTCACCATGCTGTAGTCGCGGGCGATGCGCTCCTTCACCTCCTGCTTCAGCTCGGCGAGGTTTTCGAGGCCGACCTCGGCGGCGAGCGAATCGTCGATCTTCGCCGGCTGCTTCTCGCGCACCTCCTTGACCTTGACCTCGAAGACCGCGTCCTTGCCGGCGAGCTCGGGGCCGCCGTAATTCTCGGGGAAGGTGACCTTGACGGTGCGGTCCTGGCCGGCCTTGCCGCCGACCAGCTGATCCTCGTAACCCGGCACGAACTGACCGGAACCCAGTTCCAGAGAGACGTTCTCGCCCTTGCCGCCGGGAAATTCGACATCGCCGATCTTGCCGACGAAATCGATGACCACGACATCGCCCTTTTTCGCGGCGCGCTTGACGGGCTCGGCCTTACGGTACTGCTCGGCGATGCGCTCGACCGCCTTGTCGACGTCGTCGTCGGGAACCTCGATCGACAGCCGCTCCAACCCCAGCGCGTTGAAGTCGGGGGCCGGCACCTCAGGCAGGACCTCGACCGAGATCGTGTATTCGAAATCGTCGCCCTCATCAGCGGAGACGATCTCGACCTTGGGCGGCAGCGCCGGGCGCAGGTTCTGCTCGCGCATCGCCTCGGCCGAGCTTTCCTGCACGGTGTGCTCCAGCACCTCGCCGCGGATCGCCTTGCCATAGCGCTGGCGCAGCAGGCTCTGCGGCACTTTCCCCGGCCGGAAACCGGGCAGGCGGATCGAACGCCCGAGTTGCGTGAGGCGATCGTTGACCTGGTTTTCGAGCTCGCCGGCTGGGATGACGATCTTGAACTCGTGCTTCAATCCGTCGGCGTTGGTCTCGGTCACTTGCATTGCATGACACTCGTGCTTTTCGAGGGAAAGGCTCGGCTGGAATGCGGCGCTGGTGCGGGCGGAGGGATTTGAACCCCCACGATTTTCATCGCTGGAACCTAAATCCAGTGCGTCTACCAATTCCGCCACGCCCGCCGCTTGACGCCAGAAGGCGTCGCACCGGCCGCGGCGCGTTCTAGCACAGTCGTTCAGACTAACATAAGAGGGCCGCAGCGCGTCTCAACGGTTGCGCAAGGAATGGCGCACGGCGGACGATGCCGCGACCTTGCCCTCGCCGCGATAGGCCTCGTGGTTCGACTCGATGTGGTCGAGCCGATAGAGGTAGTTGACCATCATCCCGGCGGATTGCGAGAGCCCCTTCTCGGAGGTGTCGGCGAGCCAGTTGATGCGCTCGACGCGCGCCCCGTTGGTGAGATGGAAATGCGCGACCGGGTCGGCGGCGCGATTGCCGCGGCCCTTCTCCTGGACGAGGTATTGCGCGCAGAGCCGCAGCAGCGGCTCGCGCAGCACGCCCGAAAGCACCGCGTCGGCGTGCCAGCCCGGACGGTCGAGCAACGCGATCAGGTCGGGTCCGCCCGAACCGTTGCCGGTCGCGAGCGCCAGCGATTTCGCCTCGATCGGCTGCAGCAGATCGGGGCGCTGGCGCTGCTTGTCGAGCCAGGCGCGGAAGCCCGGCACCGGCGACAGGGTCGAGAAGATTTTGAGGCGCGGCAGCTCGGCGGCGAGCAACTCGACGACGCGCTTGATGAGAAAATCGCCGAAGCTGATGCCGGCAAGACCGCGATGGCAGTTCGAGATCGAATAGAAGATCGCCGCGTCGGCGACGTCGGCATCGCCCAAGGGCGCGCTCTCGTCGAGCAGCGCATGGACGTTGCCGGCCATGCCGTTGACCAGCGCCACCTCGACAAAGATGAGCGGCTCGTCGGGCATGCGCGGGTGGAAGAAGGCGAAACAGCGGCGGTCGGCTTCGAGCCGGTTCTTGAGATCGTTCCAGCCCTGGATTTCGTGAACCGCCTCATAGGCGATGAGCTTTTCGAGCAGCGCCGCCGGCGAATCCCAGCTGATCCGCTTCAACTCGAGAAAGCCGATGTCGAACCAGTCAGCCAACAGATCGCGCAGATCGTCCGAGAGACCGCGCATCGCCACATCGCCGTCGGCGAGGGCAAGCAGTTCCTCGCGGCGATCGACGAGAAACTTTACGCCCTCGGGCAGTGCGTTGAACTGGCGCAGAAGCCGGACCCGCGGCGCGGTCAGCGCGGTACGCAGAGCACGCTCCAAGGGAACCCGTTCGGCGGAAGTTTTTGCCGCGGCCAGCTTGGCGCATGCGCGATCGACGGCAGAGCGATCGATATCGAAATCTTGCGCCATCACCTGCAGGAAGCGCTCGCGTCCCGCGCTGTTGAGCGCCAAATAGGTACGGCCCAGTTCGGCAGCGCGGGCGCGGGCCGAGACTTCCCCGCCGCTCCCATCAAGACAGCTCTGCATCTGCTGGCGCAGCCGCTG
>JASHUW010000467.1 GCA_030039815.1 Alphaproteobacteria bacterium | reverse complement strand
ATGATTCTTTCGATCTGCATGTTGCGCGCCTTGGGATCAGCGCTGACCCTCACTTAGTGAGGTACGCTCAACAAAGCGCCTTCTACATAGAACCCCGAGGTGGAGTTCCCTATACAACGCATCGATATTTCTCAGGAGCACCGCTGCCTACCGCCGCACATGCGGCGTTATTAGAGGAAGTAGAAAGACTTCTGGCTTAGGTCACAGACTCATTATGGCGCAGCCAGAGATGGGTTGCGGCCAGTTTGAGCATGGCGAGGAAGTTTGAAGCGTGCTTTTCGTAGCGCGTGGCGAGGCGTCGGAAGTGTTTGATGCGGTTGAAGAACCGTTCGATTCGGTTGCGCGCGCGGTAGAGCACCGGACTGAAGCAGGGCTTCCGGCGGCGATGAACCATCGGCGGGATGTTGGGTGCCGCTCCGGCGGCTTCGATCTGCCGGCGCAGCCAGTCGGCATCGTAGGCCTTGTCGGCCAGCACGATCGTATTCTCGCGCAGGTGCCCGAGCAGATGCGCGGCAACCGGGCAGTCGCCGGCCTGGCCCGGCGTCAGCATCAGTTCCAGGGGCAGGCCGCGCGCATCGGTGAGCGCATGAACCTTGGTCGTCAGCCCGCCGCGCGAGCGGCCCATACAGCGATCCGGGTGGCTTTTTTTGCGTTGGCGGCATGCTGATGCACGCGCACCGAGGTGCTGTCGATCATCTGCACATCGCCGTCGTAGGCTTGGCTGACCGCCGCCATCACGCGGTCCCAAACCCCGGCTTTGCGCCACCGCACAAAGCGATTGTAGCAAGTCGTCGAGGGGCCAAACTCTTTCGGCAACGCTCGCCACGGCGCGCCCGTCCGCAACACCCAGTAGATGCCGTTCAGCACCCGCCGATCGTCTACCCGCGGCACCCCGCGCGGCTTGTTCGGCAGCAGTGGCGCGATCACGCCCCATTCGAAATCCGTCAGCTCGTAGCCCTTCATCATCAAGCTCCCCCAGCCGGGAAGCTTGAATCACATCCGGATTCCCCTGGGAATCCCCTTTATGAGTTCATGACCTAATCCGTTTCGCAAAAATCTCCCGTTTCGCTCTTCGATCTCAGGGTATTTTCCTGTTGTGCCGTCCAAAGAAATCGGTGAGCGCGACGGCATAAGGCTGTTGCGTCACGGCGCAACCAGCGCCCGAACAAAAAATATTTCCCTATACGGCAACAATTAATAGGCGGTCGAGACAACGAAATAAGTGCGTTACGCGGCAGCAGTTAATGTACGAACGAGCGGTCGATGCCAAAAAGACAACCTCTTTATAAGCAAATAATTATCAGGTGATTCCACAAAAAATATTCTTTCGCGACTTGGATATTATATCAGACATAGTTAGTGTATTGAAAGCAGCAGGCACACATCCTATTTTCTGCTCACTCGCCTTTACGAGCGGCGAGATCACGCACCAAGGGCCGGCACAGCGCTTAGCTCGGTGGGATACCAATTCCGATCGGAAGCTTGAGTGTATCCTTCCGTTGCTGCTCAAGGTGCAGGAACTGCGTGGTCTGGAACTGACTGAAGTTCACGATCCGGACGAGAACAGGACCGGAGACCACAACAACTGATCACGACTTGGCGAAGCCTCGCGTGGCTCTCTGGTCACAGGCTGGTCCGACCAGGGTGACGGGAGGCATTTTTGCCGATCCATTTCAGGGACGCGGCACTCGCGGTCGCCCGCGGGCCGGACGCCTCCGGACGCCGCCGGTGATGAATTCGATGCCAGCAGCTTCGAAGGCGGCTGTGATGGCGTCCAGCGTTCGACGGTAAGGCCGCTGTTTTGTTCCCCTTTCAAAATCGACGATGGTCCTTAGGCCTACTCCGCTGTACGCGCTGAGTTCCGACTGCGACCAATCGAGTAGGCCACGAGCCGCGCGGCACTTAGCTGGCGTCATCGCAAAGTGCGCGCAAAACACGCGCGCTTTGATGTTGATAGTTGGCGTATAATATGCGAACTTATGGTGGCTGATAAGCACGTCATACGCCATCTCTCCAGCGATTCCTCGCAATGGTCGCCATGTCCCCTAACACATCCCCTCGTTCGTCGCATGCCGCCCGAAATGCGGGTCGAATAGACCCAGGAATTCTGCGGCATCGCGCACTGGTGCAACGGCTCACTCGGAATCCTCCGCAGCGCTGGCGTCCGTTTTCGCGCGTCCTGATTCGGCCGCTGCCCGGGTTCTATGCGCTGCGCTGGCGGCGTGGGTCGCCGCTGGTGCCGGCGCTGATCTATCAGGTGTGTCCGATGGTGGTACCGCAGCCCGGTGTGTTCGGCGGGCCGCATCCCGATGAGTGGTGTCGGCCTTTGGACCGCTCGTCCCGGCTACGGGCGCAGATTGACGGCAGAGACGTGCCGCTCGAGCGGGTGTGGACCGCGCGCTCGCTGCGACGGGTCAGCGCGGCGGAATACCGCTTTCGCCTGGGGCCGCTGCGGCGTTGGGCGCGGTTGAGCGGTCTCGCCGACGCGCGATTCCACCGCTCTGTGCGATTGGCCGAGCTTCCCCCACTGTTCTGAGGATCACCCCCATGGACCAACTGGTTGACCTTGCCCCCATTGCTGCTGGGATTGGACACAACAGTCGCGAGAGCCGGATTGATGCGGTCGAGCAGCGTCTCAAAGAGACCTATCACGACCTCGTCGCGCGGTTTGCCGATCTCGAACTGGGCTGCGGCCGGGTCCCGGCGCAGATCGAAAGCGCCGAGGAGGCAGGGCTTGTCGCCGATTTTGTGGCGCAGTGCCAGACGCATATCCGTCGGGCCGAAAGCGCCCACAAGCAGGAGAAGGGTCCTTTCCTCCGCGACGGCCGCGCAGTCGATGCGTTTTTCAAGCGCCGCTCCGAGAAATTGGGGAGCCTCATCGATGGGGTGCTCGAGCGCTTGAAGGCCTATTATGACCGGGCAATCGCCGAACGGGAGGCGGCACACCAGGCATTTGTTGATGCGGCCGAAGCCGAGGCTAAGCGTGCTGCGGGCGAGGCTGCGCAGCACCGCGCCGAGGCCGAACGGCTGGCGCAGGTGGCCGCGAATGCGAGTGGCCGACGCCGAGCGGCAGAAATTTTGGCGCTGGCGGAAGCCGCCGCCGAGCGCGCACGCGCCGCGATGGTGCGGGCGCGCACGCCGCTCGCCCCAATGCGGGTCGAGGGCGATTACGGCGCCGTCGCCTATCTCACCCACAGCTGGAGCTTTGATGTCGTCGACCTCAACGAGGTGCCGCGCGATTATCTCGCGGTCAATGCGGAAGCGGTGCGAACGGCGATCGGCAAAGCCGGGGTGAGAGACATCCCGGGTCTGCGCATCTTTCAGAGTGAGAGCCTGCGGGTGCGGGGGGCGTCGTGATGGAAGCGCCCTCCCCTTCCCCGCTCCGGTCGCGACGCTGCGGCGTATTGCGCGCCCCGACCCTGCCGGAGTTCCTCGCACCGCGCTCACTCGCGGCGGTGCGCGAGTTGGCGCAGCTGATCGCGTGCGCCGAATGGGCACCGGACAGCTACCGCGACGTTGAGAGAAACTATTCGGTGGCGAAGATCGAGCTGGCGATCATGCAAGGCGCGGTGGTGGGGCTCGGTCCGATCGCTTCGGTACAATCGATTGCGCTCATTGACGGCAAGCCGGCGATCTGGGGCGATGGCGCGCTCGCGGTGGTCGCGCACTCCGGCCTCCTCGACGACATGGCCGAGGAATACTTTACCGATGCCGAGGAGGGGTTGACGGCGATCTCGACCTTGCGGCGGCGGGATCGGCCGACACCGATCGTCGGAAGGTTCTCGCTCGCGATGGCGGAAGAGGCGCAGCTGACGCAGAGGGAGGGGCCGTGGCGCTTTTACCCGCGGCGCATGCTGATGATGCGAGCGCGGTCCTGGGCGCTGCGCGACGGATTTGCCGATGTGCTGCGCGGGCTGTCGATCCGCGAAGAGGTCGAGGATTACGCTGGAGTGCAGCGCTCGCGCTCGGTCGCCGACACGGGGTCGGGACCGGAGAATGGATGGTCGCAATCATGGACACCGCGTCCTCGTTTCATCGCGCCGCGCTGCGCGCACCGGCGAGCGGCCGCAGACGTGTTCTCCGGAAACATCGCCGCTGAGGAGGCGGGGGTTGGAGCGGTTTCCGCGATGGTCGGTCCCGACGCTCCCGAACCAATTCCCGCGGCAACGCGCAACGCATCTCGAAGCGAGCCGGACATCCAGGATGGTGCAGCCCCGCCCGTGCCGAGCGACGCGCCTATCACCGACAGCGTCGCGACCACGGAAGACTCGGTATACAGGCTCATCGATACCGAAGGGGTGCTCATCGAAGTCACCGGCTTCACGACGTTGCGCCGGACCTTCGAGGGCTTGTTTGAGGGCCATCTGACCCCCGCGCAGATCCTTGGGTTGTGGGAGTCGAACGAGGGCGCCCGCGCGGTCATCGCGGAACACGGCGAAGAAGCATCACTGGCGGCGCTCGCCGATCGCGTCGCGGCGGCGCGTGATGTTTATGACCAGCGGCCCCGCTGGCGCAAACTAGCTGCTCGCACGTCAACGCGCACGAACCGCAACGGCCATTTGGGGGTGCGCGACCTCTTGAGCCCGGACACCCTGCGGTTGGCCATCGGCCCCGGCTGGGCTGAGGCGAGAGTGTTCCG
>JASHUW010000466.1 GCA_030039815.1 Alphaproteobacteria bacterium | reverse complement strand
TCGGCATGATCTTCTTCACCCAGCTCGCGGGCAATTCGTCGCAGATCTTTATCTCCGAGGTGTTCCCGACCAACGCCCGGGCCTCGGGCTTTGGCTGCGCCCAGGCGGCGGGACGCATCGGCGCCGCGGTCGCGATTCCGGCGATCCTGTGGATCAAGAATGGCTGGGGCCTCAACGCGGTGTTTGTCGCGCTGGCGGTGATGGTGGTGATCGCCGCGATCGCGGTGACCCAGGTCGGCCCCGAGGCGCGCGGCGTGGCGCTCGACGAGGTCGCCCCGCCGACGGCGTAGGCTAGGGGCCCGCGGTGCCGGCGTTCACCGACAGGCACTGCTTGGTGATCATCCGGCTGTCGTCGGCGGCGAGGAACAGCGCGAGGTTGGCGATATCCTCCGGCGCGATGGTGTCGGGCAGGCATTGCTGCGCCACCGCGGCCGCGACCGCCGCCTCGTCCCGGAACCACAGCGTGCGCTGCCGCTCGGTGAGCACGGTGCCGGGCGCGATCGCGTTGACCCGGATGCGGTGGGGCCCGAGTGAGCGGGCGAGCACGCTGGTGAAGCCGACGATCGCCGCCTTCATCGACGCATAGGCTTCGAGCTGCGGGATGCCGCGCATCCACGAGACCGAGGATAGGTTGATGATCGAGCCGAAACCCAGCTCCTTCATCTGCGGCGCGATCGCCTGCGCGGTGAAGAACACATGGCGGAAATTGACCGCGACGGTGCGGTCGAACTCTTCGGGCGTGATCGCCGCGAAATCATAGCGCTGGTCGTTGGCAGCGTTGTTGACGAGCGCCGCGGCGGGGCCCAGCGCCGCGCGCACCGTCACCAGCGCGGCGCGCAGCGCGGCGATGTCCATGAGGTCGCAGCGTACGAACAGCGGCTTCACGAAATCGCGCCCGAGCGCGTCGGCGAGCGCCGTGCCGGCGTCCTGTTGCAGGTCGAGAAAGGCGACCTTGGCGCCGTTCTCGACAAAGCCGCGGACAAACGCGGCGCCGATGCCGCTTGCGCCGCCGGTGATGACGACGGTACGGCCGTTGAGGCTGGAGTAGCGGGTGAAGGACATCGATCGCTCCATCGCGGCGGCTGGCCCATATTAGGCGGCCTCGCGTGAAGCGCTATCCTCTCCAGATGGCGCCTGCCCCAGAATACGGCGCGCGCTACGAGCCCGGTGCCTTGAGGCGCTGAGACCATTCAAAGGAGCCGCGCGGTCAGCCGCCGCTTGCCCCGACCTTGCGCCTTCGGCAGAATCGCCACCGGAAACATCAGGATCGCCATGGAAAACGCGGTGAAGCTCGACCCAATATCGCGCGAATTCGCGCGTCCTAAGGCTGCTTGCGTGCTGGTCGCGGCCGTGGCTTTCGCCCTGGCGCCGGCGCTGGGCTTGGCCGCCGACCTCGACAGGGGCGAGCAGCTGGCGCGGCAATGGTGCGCGAGTTGCCATGTCCTGCCGGGTTCGACCCAGCCGGTTCCCCAGGGCCCGCCCAGCTTTCGCGATATCGCGCATAGCGGCAAAACGGCAGAGCAACTCAGGGTCTTCCTGACGCGGCCGCATGGTGCGATGCCGCCGTTGACGCTGAGTCGCGTCGAGATCGACGCGCTTGTCGGCTATATCGAGAGCCTGCGCTAGGCTTGCGCGGTCCCGTCCCGACCGGCAGGATTGGCGCGCTCACAGGCCGGAGAAATTTCATGAACGGTGGGGAAAGTCTCGTGCGCACGCTGGTCGGCGGCGGGATCAATGTGTGCTTCGCCAACCCCGGCACGTCGGAGATGCATTTCGTCGCCGCGCTCGACCGGGTCGACGGGATGCGCTGCGTGCTCGGCCTCTTCGAGGGGGTGGTGACCGGCGCCGCCGACGGCTATTTCCGCATGAGCGAGAACCCGGCGGCGACCTTGCTGCATCTCGGCCCCGGTTACGCCAACGGCGCGGCCAATATCCACAATGCCAACAAGGCGTCGTCGGGCATGATCAACATTGTCGGCGACCACGCCACCTACCACCGCCAATACGACGCGCCGCTCACCTCCGATATCGAGACCCTGGTCAGGCCGAATTCGCATTGGGTGAAAACCTCGCCGAACGCGATGTCGGTCGCCGCCGACGGTGCGGCGGCGATTGTCGCGGCGCGCACGCCGCCGGGGCAGATCGCAACGCTAATCCTGCCCGCCGACACGGCGTGGAACGACGGCTCGGGACCGGTTCCGGTGCCGGCGGCGCCGAAGCGCGAGCCGGCGCCCGCCGCGGCGATCGAGGACTGCGCCAAGGCGCTGCGCTCGGGCGAGCCGTGCATGCTGCTGCTGACCGGGCGCGCGCTGCGCGAGGACGGGCTGGCCCTCGCCGGCCAGATCTGCGCCAAGACCGGCGCCAAGCTGATGGCGCAGGGCTCCAACGCGCGCACCCATCGCGGCCGCGGCCGCGTCTTTCTCGAGCGCGTCCCTTATGTCGTCGACCAGGCGCTCGGCGTCCTCGGCGGGCTGAAGCACATCATCCTGGTCGGCGCGAGGATGCCGGTCGCGTTCTTCGCCTATCCCAACAAGCCGAGCCTGCTGCACCCCGAGGATTGCCGGCCCCACGTGCTGTGCCAGCTCGACGAGGAACCGATCGGCGCGCTGGAGGCGCTGGCCCAGGCAGTCGGCGCCACCGGCACGCCGGCGCCTGTCGTCAACGATCCGAGGCCCGAGCTGGCGACCGGCAAGATCGAGCCGATGGCCTTGGGCCGTTCGCTCGGCGCGCTGCTCCCGGAAAACGCCATCGTCGTCGACGAGGCGGTGACCACCGGACGCGGCTTCTTCGCGCCGACCAAGGCCGCCGCGCCGCATGATTGGCTCAGCAACATGGGGGGGTCGATCGGACTCGGCATGCCGCTCGCGACCGGCGCGGCGGTGGCCTGCCCCGACCGCAAGGTCGTCTGTCTCGAAGGCGACGGCAGCGGCATGTATACGCTGCAGGCGTTGTGGACGCAGGCGCGCGAGGGGCTCGACGTGACGACGTTGGTGTTCTCCAACCGCACCTATCAGATCCTCAAGGGCGAGCTCGCCAATGTCGGCGCCGGCAACCCGGGCCGCAAGGCGCTCGACATGCTCGACCTGGGCAATCCCGATCTCGACTGGGTCGGGCTCGCCAAGGCGATGGGCGTGCCCGGCGCCAAGGTCACGACGATGGAGGAGTTCAACCGGCGTTGCGCCGAGGGGCTCGGCTCGTCGGGGCCGTATCTGATCGAGGTGGTGCTTTAATTCCCGCGATAGGCGGGAAGTTTCCTCGGCCGGAGCGTTAATGACACGGCGTCGAAACGAATCGGGCCGGCTCATGAACGACATTGTCACGGCCAAAAGCGGGGCAAAGCCAAGGCTCGACCCGCAGATCGCGCCGATCGTCGCGGCACGTCACGGCGATCCGTTCGCTTTTCTCGGCATGCATGTCGAAGGCGACGGGCTGGTGGTGCGGGCGATGCTGCCGGGCGCCGCGTCGGTCGCGATCGTCGACACCGCCGCGGGCGAGGTCGTGGTCACCGCGGAGCCTGTGCACCCGGACGGCTTCTTCGTCGCGCGCATCGCCGGCCGCAGCCAACCATTTCGCTACCGGCTGCGGGTCGAATGGGGTGGCGAGACCCGCGAGTTCGACGATGCCTATCGCTTTCCGCCGGTGCTCGGCGATCTCGATGTCCATCTGCTGGCCGAAGGAACGCATCTCGACAGCTACCAGAAGCTCGGCGCCCATGTGACGACGCTGGACGGCGTCGCCGGCGTCGCCTTCGCGGTGTGGGTACCGAACGCCCGACGGGTCAGCGTCGTCGGCGGGTTCGATTCCTGGGATGGGCGGCGCCTGCCGATGCGCAGCCGCCACGCCGGCGGCATTTGGGAAATCTTCGTCCCGGGGATTGGCGCGGGCGAGGCCTACAAATACGAGATCGTCGGGCCGGATGACGTCGTGTTGCCGCTGAAGGCCGACCCCTACGCAAGTCGCACCGAATGTCCGCCGCGCACGGCGTCGGTTGTCGCCGATCCGCACCCCTATCCCTGGCAGGATGGCGAATGGCTCGCCGCGCGCGGCCGGGCCAACGATCGCACCTCGCCGATCTCGATCTATGAGGTGCATCTCGGCTCATGGCGGCGCGACCTTGGCGACGATGGACGTTACCTCACCTATCGCGAGCTCGCCGAGCAGCTTGTGCCTTATGTCGCTGATCTCGGCTTCACGCATATCGAGATCATGCCGGTCACCGAGTACCCCTTCGACGGGTCGTGGGGGTATCAGCCGGTATCGCTGTTCGCGCCGACCGCGCGCTACGGCACGCCGGACGATTTCCGCTTCTTTGTCGAGCGCTGCCATCGCGCCGGGATCGGCGTTTGGCTCGATTGGGTGCCGGGCCACTTCCCCAGCGATTCGCACGGCCTTGCGCGCTTCGACGGCACCGCGCTCTACGAGCACGACGACCCGCGCCAAGGGCTGCACCGCGACTGGAACACGCTCATCTACAATTACGGCCGCCGCGAGGTCGCCAATTTCCTGCTGTCGAGCGCGCTCTACTGGGTGCACGAGTTCCACATCGACGGGCTGCGCGTCGATGCCGTCGCGTCGATGCTCTATCTCGATTACAGCCGCGAGCCCGGCGACTGGATTCCCAACATGTATGGCGGGCGCGAGAACCTCGAGGCGATCGCCTTCTTGCGGCGCATGAACGAGGTGGTGTTCGGCGAAGGCACCGGCGCGACGACCGCAGCCGAGGAGTCGACCGCCTGGCCGATGGTGTCGCGGCCGGTCTATGTCGGCGGGTTAGGTTTCGGCTTCAAATGGAACATGGGTTGGATGCACGACACGCTCGGCTACATGTCGCGCGACCCGATCCACCGCAAATACCACCATAACGACCTGACCTTCGGGCTGCTCTACGCCTTCCACGAGAACTTCGTCCTGCCCCTGAGCCACGACGAAATCGTCTACGGCAAGCGCTCGCTGATCGGCAAGATGCCGGGCGACCAATGGCAGCGCTTCGCCAATCTGCGTGCCTATTTCGCGTTCATGTGGACGCATCCTGGCAAGAAGCTCCTGTTCATGGGCGGCGAGTTCGCGCAGGAGCGCGAGTGGAACCACGATATCGGCCTCGATTGGCAGTTGCTTGGCCAGCCACCGCACGCCGGCGTGCACCAACTGGTGCGCGACCTCAATCGGCTTTATCGCGCGACCCCGGCGCTCTATCAGCGCGACGGCGAAGGCGACGGATTCGCCTGGATCGATGCGAATAACGGCGCCGAAAGCGTCATCTCGTATCTGCGGCGCGGCGCCGGCGATCCCGCGGCGATCGCCGTGATCGTCGCCAACTTCACGCCCGTCCCGCGTCACGGCTACCGGATCGGAGTGCCGTATCCCGGGCGCTATCGCGAGCGGATCAATACCGACGCCACGGATTACGGCGGCAGCGGCATCGGCAATCTCGGCGCGACCGAGGCCGACGCTGAGCCAATGCACGGCCACCCCTACTCGCTCAGGCTGGACCTGCCGCCGCTCGCGGCCTTGATCTTCACCCGCGAGGCATAGGCGGGGCGCGCGGCACGCCAAGGCCATTTCACAGCGGCGCGGGACATATTACCGTCGGCGCGGACAATGATCCTGTCCGGCCTCCGCGGACCAGGGGAACGAGCGAACCGCGGCCATGTTCTTATTCGCTCACGACGGGGATTAGAGGAGCACGATGGCATCGCCGCGGGTTTGGCCCGGGACTCCCTATCCGCTGGGCGCGACCTGGGACGGGCGGGGGGTTAATTTCGCGCTTTTTTCGGCGCATGCCGAAAAGGTCGAGCTTTGTCTCTTCGATCCGACCGGCCATCAGGAGCAGGCGCGCATCGTGCTGCCCGAATACACCGACGAGGTGTGGCACGGCTACCTGCCCGAGGCGCGGCCCGACCTGCTCTACGGTTATCGCGTTTACGGGCCGTACGACCCGCCCAACGGGCTGCGCTTCAACCACAACAAGCTGCTGATCGATCCCTACGCCAAGGCGCTGAGCGGGCAGCTGCAGTGGAACGACGTGGTGTTCGGCTACCGGGTTGGCGGCCCGCGCGAGGATCTCGGTTTCGACCGGCGCGACAGCGCGCGCTTCGTGCCGAAATGCCGGGTGGTCGAGACCGCCTTTACCTGGAGCAACGACCGCCGGCCGCGCGTCCCATGGGAAGAGACGATCATCTACGAGATGCACGTGCGCGGCTTCACGATAATGCATCCCGAGGTCGAGCCCGAGCATCGCGGCAATTTCACCGCCCTGGCGACCCCCGCGGTCATCGACTACCTGGTCGATCTCGGCGTCACCGCGGTGGAGTTCCTGCCGGTTCACGCGGCCGTGCCCGAACGCCACCTAACCCAGCGGCGGCTCACCAATTACTGGGGCTACAGTTCGATTGGCTTTTTCGCGCCCGACCCACGCTTCCTGCGCAGCGGCACCGTCGCCGAATTCAAGACCATGGTCCAGCGCTTGCACGATGCCGGCATCGAAGTGATTCTCGATGTCGTCTACAACCATACCGGCGAGGGCAATCATCTCGGCCCGACGCTGTCGTTCCGCGGGATCGACAACCTGTCATATTATCGGCTGCAAGATGACCGGCGCTACTACCAGGACGTCACCGGCACCGGGAATACGCTGAACCTCGACCACCCTCGCGTCCTTCAGCTCGTCACCGACTCTCTGCGCTACTGGATGCATGAGATGCATGTTGACGGGTTCCGCTTTGACCTCGCGCCGACCCTGGGACGCGAGAATGGCGACTATTCGCAGGGTAGCGCCTTTTTCGACACGATCCGCCAGGACCCCGAGCTCGCCGACGCCAAGTTGATCGCCGAGCCGTGGGATGTCGGACCAAACGGCTACCAACTCGGTAACTTCCCGCCCGGCTGGGCGGAGTGGAACGGCCAGTATCGCGATGTCGTGCGCCGCCTCTGGAAGGGCGACACCGGGCTCGTCGCGGATATGGCCTCGCGCGTCGCCGGCTCGTCGGACATTTTCGGCTTTCGCGGACGTCGGCCCTGGGCCGGCGTCAATTTCATCACCGCGCATGACGGTTTCACGCTGCAAGACCTCGTCAGCTACAACGACAAGCACAACGAAGCCAACGGCGAGGAGAACCGCGACGGGCACGACGCCAATTTCAGCTGGAATTGCGGCATCGAAGGGCCGTCCGAGGATCCGGACATCATCTGCCTGCGCGATCGCCAAAAACGCAATCTTTTGGCGACGTTGCTTTTGTCCTTGGGCGTGCCGATGCTGCTGGCGGGTGACGAGATGGGTCGCACCCAGCGCGGCAACAACAACGCCTATTGCCAGGACAACGAAATCTCCTGGATCGATTGGCAGCACATCCGCGCCGAGGACGAGGTGCTGCGCGTCTTCGTCCGCGAGCTGATCCATTTGCGGCGGCGCCATCGCGTGTTCTCGCGCCCGCGCTTCTTCCGCGGCGAAGTGCTCTCGGAAGACGGGCTCAAGGACATCACCTGGGTGACGCCGGCCGGCGAGGAGGCGACCGAGGAGGATTGGCGCAACCCCATCGCGCTGACCCTCGGCTACATGCTGAGCGGCGCGGCCGGTGAGTTCTACACGACGGGTGGCCAGCGCGACATCGACGCGACCTTT
The DNA here is from genome assembly GCA_030039815.1 of Alphaproteobacteria bacterium. Taxonomy (GTDB): domain Bacteria; phylum Pseudomonadota; class Alphaproteobacteria; order ATCC43930; family CGMCC-115725; genus DATARH01. The sequence continues at coordinate 1,915 of JASHUW010000466.1, read as the reverse complement.
CTCGTGATGATCAGCGCGTTTCACGAAGACCTCGATTTCCGCTTTCCTCGCCTCAACGCTGAGGTCGCCTGGGAGGCGCTGGTCGACACCGCCGAGCCGAGCGGTCTCGTTACCGACGGCAAGCGCTATGTCGCCGGCCACGCCTACCGGCTGCGCGCGCGCAGCTTTGCGCTGTTTATCAACCGCGCCGACGAAGGCGGACGGCCCGCCTCGTCCCACGTTCTGGCACACGAGCGGCGATGAACGGCGAGGCCGACCGCGCGCAGGCGTTTCACGCGGTCGCCGAGCTGCTCGGTATCGAGACGGAGCATACCGACGCTCTCGGGGTGATCCATCATCCGGACGTCGAGACCCTGGCGGCGATGGTTGCCGCGTTCGGCCTGCCGCCGGATCCGGAGCGCGCTGCCGCGGCTCTCGACGAGATGCGTCACGTCGCGCCGCTCGGTCTCGATCCGCTGCAGATCGTACCTGCGGAAAACCCGGTGCTCGCGATCGACTTTGCCGCGCCGGTGGAATGGCGGCTTGCGCTCGAGCATGGCGGCGAGGCGGAAGGGCGATGGCGGCCTGACGACGGGCTGCTGCGCCTGCCCGGCGACGTGCCCATCGGGTATCACCGGCTCGAGTTTGCCTTCGGCGGCGCAACAGCATCGCTCACCGTGGCCGCGGCCCCGGCCGCCTGTTATCTGCCGCCGGCATTGCAGCCGGGCGCGCGGTCGTGGGGGCTGACGACGCAGCTTTACGGCCTGCGCGGTGGGCGCGGCTGGGGGATGGGCGATTTCACCGATCTCGCTGCGCTGTGCCGCGCCGCGGGTAGCCGCGGCGCGGTCACGGTCGGCATCAACCCCCTTCACGCGCTGTTCGCCAGCGAGCCGCGCCATTCGAGCCCGTACTCGCCATCGAGCCGTTCCCGCCTCGACTATTTGTATATCGACCCGGCCGCCGTGCCCGGCTTTGCCGACGACCCGGAAATCCGTGCCCTGGCGCCATCGGCGGCGCTGGCCAACGTGTGTCGCGGCGAGTTGGTCGATCACGCCGGCGTCGCCGCGCGGAAGCGCCCGGTGCTCGAAGCGTTGTACCGGCGGTTCCGCGACATCGATTTGAAGAAGCGGACGAGGCCGGGCAGGGCTTTCCGCGCCTTCCAGCGCGCAGGTGGACGCGCGCTCGCCGTTTTTGCCACCTTCGAAGCGCTGCACGAGGAGCGCAACGGCGTGTTCGGGCAATTTTCCTGGCACGACTGGCCGGAGCCGCTGCGCCACCCTCATTCATCCGCGGTCGCGGAGTTCGCCGAGTCGCACAAGGAACGCGTCGAATTCTTTCAGTTCCTGCAATGGCAGGCCGACGCGCAATTGGGCGCGGCGGCCGAGGCGGGGCGCCGCGCGGGGCTTTCGCTCGGCCTGTATCGAGATCTCGCCGTCGGGGTGAACCCGCACGGCGCGGCGGCCTGGGCCGATCAAGGGCTGGTGGTACCGGGAATGGGGATCGGCGCGCCGCCCGATCCGCTGTCGCGCGCCGGCCAGGATTGGGGGCTCGCGCCGGTCAATCCGCTGGCGCTGCGGCGGGGCGGGTTTGAGCCGTTCATCACCGCGCTGCGGGCCAACATGCGTCACGCCGGGGTGGTGCGGATCGACCATGTGATGTCGCTGCAGCGGCTCTACTGGGTGCCGGCGGGACGTTCGGCGGTGGCTGGAGCCTATGTCCGCTATCCATTCGCCGAGCTGTTGCGCCTGGTGTCGCTGGAAAGCCACCGGCATGGCTGCGCGGTGGTCGGCGAGGATCTCGGCACCGTGCCGTCAGGCTTCCGCGAGACGATGCATGACGCCAACGTGCTGTCGTACCGGGTGGTCATGTTCGAGCGGCGCTGGGACGGCAATTTCGTCCCCCCGGGCGACTATCCGCCGCTCGCGGCGGCCTCGGC
>JASHUW010000046.1 GCA_030039815.1 Alphaproteobacteria bacterium | reverse complement strand
AAGATCGGCAAGGAGCACCTGACCTACGCGCAGGGCGCTTCGGCCGAGTTGGTGGCGATGGGTACGATCGCGCTGGCCGACTCCTACGGCCTGCCGGTCAGCACCACGCATATCCTGACCTCGGGCGTCGCCGGCACGATGGCGGCGAACGGGTCGGGGCTGCAGTGGGGAACGATGAAGAACCTGGGGTTGGCCTGGGTGCTGACCCTACCGGCGGCAATCACCCTCTCCGCCTGTCTCTTCGGGCTCTTCGTGCACCTGTTCTGATGGTCGAGTCCGGAGTGGTCGAGGCGAGGGCCTAGATCGAGCGTCGGGCACGCCGGGTCAGGCGATCCTCGAATCTGAGGCCGCGATGCACGAGCGCGCCCTCGATCAGCTTCACCTCCTGCTGCGAGGCTTCCACCGCGGCGCGCGCCTCGGCGATCTGCGCGTCGATCTCCGCCGCCGAGCGCATGAGCTTCTCGTGGCGATCGACCAGCGGACGAATGAACAGCGGGTCGAGACGCTTGTTCGACGGCAGTGCGTCGGCGCCGCCGACTTTCTCGATTTCCTCATGCAAGCGCTCGACATCGGCGCGCACGCGCTCCCCGAGCGCCTCAAGCTCGCTCAGATAGCGTTGGCGCTCGGCCAGCTGCCATTGCTGGGTGCGGTGAAAATTGCTGCGTGAATTCATGCAACATTCCCCCAGACGAATGGGATCGCCGCGGCATCGCGCTCAAACAGCCCGCGCCCCGGTATCTGTCAATCCTTGGCACTCGATGCTAAAATCCGGTTAACCAAGCTATAAAAACGCGGCGCCGGGAAACCGGCGTCGGATAATGATTTGTTAACCGCTCGTGCTAATACTGGTTAACGAAAGACGGCGATCAGGCGCCGACCCGGCGCCTTCCGGAGGCTTTGCCATGCGTGTTTTGCTGGTTGAGGACGACGCGGCAACGGCGCAGAGCATCGAGCTGATGCTCCGCAAGGAGAATTTCATTTGCGACACCACCGATCTCGGCGAAGACGGCCTGGAGATCGGTAAGCTTTATGACTACGACATTATCATTCTCGACCTGATGCTGCCGGACATCGACGGCTACGAGGTGTTGCGCCGGCTGCGCGCCGCGCGGGTGCGCACGCCGATCCTGATCCTCTCAGGGCTGGTCGAGCTCGATCACAAGATCAAGGGGCTCGGCTTCGGCGCCGACGACTTCCTGACCAAGCCGTTCGACCGCCGCGAGCTGATTGCCCGCATCCAGGCGATCGTCCGCCGCTCGAAGGGCCATCCGGAGTCGACGATTCGCACCGGCAAGCTACTGGTCAATCTCGACAGCCGCGTGGTCAGCGTCGATCAGAACCCGCTGCACCTCACCGCCAAGGAATACGGCATCCTCGAGCTGTTGAGCCTGCGCAAGGGCACGACGCTGACCAAGGAGATGTTCCTCAACCACCTCTACGGCGGCATGGACGAGCCCGAGCTCAAGATCATCGACGTGTTCGTCTGCAAGCTGCGCAAGAAGCTCGCCCAGGCCACCGGCGGCGACCACTATATCGAGACGGTGTGGGGCCGCGGCTATGTGCTGCGCGATCCGGCCGAGACCACCATCCCACAGCTCAAATCCGCTTGACGGCAACCGGCGGAGCCTAAACTCCGTCGGCCGCGCACCAAATCTTGAAACCGCCCGGCTCCACGCTCACCCGCAGCTGGTGATCCAGCGTCTTGGCCAGGAGGCCAGCGAAATAGGCTCCGACGGTACGTGAGGTCAGGGCGTCGACCGAAGCCCGTAAGCTCATCGCGTCGCTGGCTTCCAGCGATGGACCGGTGCCGTCGCCGAGCGCCGACACGGCAACGCCACCGCTTTCCGCGAGCAACGTCAGCTTTCCGCCCCGCGGCAGCGCCTCGGCCGCGATCATCAACAGATTACACCCCAGTCGTTGCCATGTCGGCTCAAGGGCGCGCACCGCCTCCGCGTAGTCGCAGGTTATCGGACCGCCCGAAAAATATTCGCTTGCCAGCAAGTGCGGCGGCGGGCCGGCGAGCGCCCCGGCGCTAAACCCATAGGCGAAGCGGAGCAGCTGCAGCCGCTTCGACGCGGCGCGCGCGCTGTCGCCGATCAAAGCCGCGGCTTGGCGGGCGAAATCGGGATCGTCGTCTTCAAGAAGCTCCACGCCATTGGCGATCGCCGCGATCGGGCCGGCCAGATCATGGCACAGGCGGGCCATCAGCAACTCGGAGACGCGCAAATCGATCGTCATCGCCATGCTCGGCATGGTGTCATGGGAGGAAATTTGCCGCAAGCCGACCGGCGCATGTCGAGCTGCTCGATGCAACTAGATTCATAAAAATTCAAAGACCCACACCTTCGGCTCGCGGAGATTTGACGCGCGTTGACAGTGAAAAGCAGGTGAAATAAAGCTCTTGTCTGCTGGATCGAAGACGACCAGCAAGCGCGGTGCAATGGCAATCGCTGCACCGCACGAAAACAAATGATCGGGGGGGACGATACGCCATGTCATTTCTTGCGCGAGAACGAACGGTCGCGGCGCCCGGTTATAGCCGCTGGCTGATTCCGCCGGCGGCGCTTTGCGTCCATCTATGCATCGGCCAGGCTTACGCGTTCAGCGTTTTCAACCTGCCGATGACGAAGCTACTGGGAATCACCCAGTCGACGCCCGACGATTGGAAGCTGACCGATCTCGGCTGGATCTTCTCGATCGCGATCTTCTTCCTCGGCGTCTCATCGGCGGTGTTCGGCCGCTGGGTCGAGGAGGGCGGGCCGCGGCGCGCGATGTTCACCGCGGCGTTGTGCTGGGCTGGCGGGTTCCTGATCTCCGCTGGCGGCGTCTACATCCACAATCTGTGGGTCATCTATTTCGGCTACGGCTTCATCGGCGGCATCGCGCTCGGCATCGGCTATATCTCCCCGGTCTCGACCCTGATCAAGTGGTTCCCTGACCGGCCGGGCATGGCAACCGGCATGGCGATCATGGGCTTCGGCGGCGGCGCCTTTATCGCCTCGCCGCTGTCGGTGTGGCTGATGCGGGTATTTTCGTCGCCGACGCATGTCGGCGTCGCCGAGACCTTCGTCGTGCTCG
>JASHUW010000465.1 GCA_030039815.1 Alphaproteobacteria bacterium | reverse complement strand
TCGTTGCCGCCGAGCAGCGACGGGTGCACCGGCAGCGCCATCTGGTGGATCACAGGGCAGGCGAAATGCTCGCGCGCTAGCCGCCAACAACCGCGGATGCGCTCCGCGACCTCGGTCAGCGCCGTCTCGATGTCGCCGGCGCTGGAGCCGGCGCTCATCCCGCCGGCGAGATGCCTTGCATCGAGCGCGAACAGCACCGCGTTGGGCTTGAAGCGATGCAGCGCCGAATTGGTATCGGTCAGTTCCTGCCAGTACTGGCCGTAATCGTTCTCGTAGGTCTCGACCCACAGCCGCCGCCGCAGCCCGGCGACGCGGATCGCCGGATGCAGGTGCGCAAGCGTGCTCGAGCCGAGCAGCGCGAGGCGCACCGGCTTGTCGGCAAGGCCCTGCGGCGGCTCGCGCAGACTGCGGCGCAGCATGGTGTCGAGCGCGTTGGTCTGCAGCGCATCGAGCCGGGCGCCGGCGAGCGCCGCCGCCTCGTCCCAAATATGGTCCCCGCCGTCGCCGAGCCGGCGGAGTCGCTCGCGCCAATCGTCGATCTTGGGCAACCAGTAAAGCTCGACCATTGTTCCTGCCCAACCGCGCCGGCGACGGAGCTCGCCGGCCTTTGCCGTTTATATGAGGCTCTTGAGAAAATCCTTACCCGACGCGCCTCGTGCGTGCCGATATGTCTTGAGGCAAAGCTCGCGCCACACATCGAGCGGCGGCTGACCGCCGGCGACGAAATCGGTCATCCCGGTGAAGTAGCCGGCATAGAGCCCATCGCCCAGCGCTTCGACCGTGCCTGCCGGGCGGTCGGGATCCTCCGGCCGTACGAACAGCAGCGAATTGGGGCCGTAGGCGCGCAATGCCGTGAACAGCCGCGTCATCTCCTCGTCCGACGCGAAATCGGCGGTGGCGTAGACCAGAATTTTTTCGGGTTCTTCGAGATCGCGGATCAGCTTGTCTTTGAGGAACAGCAGCCGGCGGCGCTGCTGCTGGTAAAAAATCTCCTGCTTTTCGGGCGTGAGTTTGGCGACCCCTTCGACAAAGGTATGGAAGATGAGGTCGTATTTCTTCATCCGCAGAATGGTTTCGTCGCCATAGGCGGAGAAGCCGGTATCCTCGGCGGTGCCGATCGCCTCGAGCTGGTCGTCAAGCGCCGCAACGAGGCCGTCGAGGCGGCTCCAAGCAAAGCGCAACAGGCCAAGCGGCTCGAAGCCGAAATAACGCTGCACCGCGCCGAAATCGCAACGTTCGCCGAGGCTCTCGAAGCTCAGCATCAATGTGCTCAGCGAAATCTCGTCCTCATCCGGCACGGCGCTCACGACCGCCGCGGATGGTTCGGGCTGCGCCGCGGTCGGCGGTTGGGCTCCCGATGCGAGTTCGCGGATCTGCGGTTCGAGCGCGCCGAGGCTTTGCGCGATGCGCGCCGCATTCTCGGGATTGCGCCGCGCGGCGGCGAGCCGGACCGCGGCAGCCGGCCAGTCCTGCCGCGCCACCGCGGCCCAGATATGCTCGATGGTCAGCTCGGTTTCGTGTGGATTGACGGTCATGCAGGCGGTCGCCAGCGCTTCGCTGTCATCGACTCGGCCGGTCATGCGCAGCGCCTGGACGAGCCGCGCCTGCGCGTCGATCCGCTCGGGATGCGCCTCATGCAGCAGGGTCCAGCGCCATACCGCCTCCGGCCAGTCCTGCCGGGCGGTGGCGACCCAGCCGTGCTGGGCCAGCGCCTCGGGGTCGTCCGGAAAGCGCCGCACACCCTCGGTCGCGATCGCCTCCGCCGCGTCAAGCCGTCGCGATTGCCACAAGGCGTGCGCGCCCCAGACATAGCCCTCATGCCGCTCGGGGGCGCGAGCACGGACCCTTGCCCAGCGTTCCACCGCGTCGTCCCAGCGCGGCTCCGTCGTCGCGATCCAGGCGTGCTGCACCAACAGTTCGACGTGATTGGGAAACAGGCTCAGCGCCCGTGCGGCCATCGCCTCGGCTTCGTCGAACCGGTCGGCTTGCCACAGGATCTGGATCGGCCAGATATGGCTTTCGGGCAGGTCGGGCGAGTGCTCGCGCAACGCTGCCCAAAGACGCAGCGCCTCGTCGCTCTCCTGCCGGTTCATCGCCGCCCAGGCTGCGCCCGCCAGCTCGTCGGGCCGGAACAAAGGATATTCGATCGTACCGTCCACCGCGTTCATTCCAACAAGGGGCCGGCCGCGCATTGCCGCGAAAGCGGCGGCAAATGCCGGCACCAGTCGTGCCTCGGTCAAGCAACGCTAGCAGGTGCAGGTTAACCGATATTTGCCGGCGGCACAGCCCACGGGTGCGCAGGCTGGCCCCGCACCGCGCGCGCTGCTTATACTTGCCGCCGAACGCGATCCTCCGAGCGACAGAAAGGACACCCATGCCGACCATCGAACACCGCGGCGCGCGAATCTATTACGAGGAGTTCGGCAGCGGCTTCCCCATCCTGACCTTTGCCCCCGCCGGGCTGCGCTCGGTGATCGCGGTCTGGGGCCAGCCCTCGGCGCCGATCAACCCGACCACCGATTTCGCCGGCGATTTTCGCGTCATCGCGATGGATCAGCGCAATGCCGGGGGGCAGTCGCGCGCCCCGATCACGGCGCAGGACGGCTGGGACGACTACACCGCCGACCACGTCGCGGTGCTCGACCACCTGCGCATCGATAAATGCCATCTCTACGGTCAGTGCATCGGCGGCTCATTCATCATCAACATGCTGAAGCGTCATCCCGAGCGGGTGCAGAGCGCGGTGCTCGCGCAGCCGATCGGCCGGGTCGGGCCGATGGCCGGGCGCACGGCGAATTTCAACGGCTGGGCCGAGACGGTGAAAAATCGCCCCGACGTGAGCGAGGCGGTGCTCGACGCGTTCAACGCCAACCTCTACGCGCCGGGCTTTGTGTACTGCGCCGACCGCGACTTCGTGAAGACGATCAAGGCGCCCTGCATGGTGCTTGCCGGCAATGACGAGGCGCATCCCTGGCCGATCTCGGAAGAGCTGTCGAAGCTCATCCCGAATTGCGCGTTCGTGCCCGAGTGGAAGACCGAGCCGGCGCTAACCCCGGCCAGGTCAAAGGTGATCGCTTTCTTCAAGAAGCACACGCCCTGAGCGGAGCGGGACACCGGCGGCGGTCAAAAAGAAAGGCGGATGCGATTGATGTCGAGTGAGCTGCGCGCCGGCGAAGAAGCGGTCGAGCTTCCGGAGCGCACCGATGCCGGGGTGTATTTTATCGGGGTGATCCACACCCCCTGGCGCACCCGCCAGGAATGCCCGAAGCGCGGCGACCGCGACGGCCCAATCTGCACCATCGCGGTGGACGAACGCTGGCGCAAGGGGCTCGCCGGCATCGCCGGACACAAGCGGCTGCAGGTGCTCTATTGGATGCACCAGGCGCGGCGCGACCTTGTGCTGCAGACACCCTATCAGCGCGAAACGACCGGCACGTTTGCGCTGCGCTCGCCGGTGCGGCCGAACCCGATCGCCGTGTCGCTGGTCGAGCTCGTTGGCGTCGATGGCGCGGTGTTGCAGGTGCGCGGCCTCGATTGCCTTGACGGCACGCCGCTCATCGACATCAAGCCCGAACACGGGGCTCGCGGATAGCGGGGATGACCCCAAGGCTGGGCGAGGGTTCGCCTATCGTTATATATTTTCAAATATTGCGATCTGACCTCGTGCGTGCTACCTCATTAAGAGCATAGCCGCTCCCCCAACCGTCTCGAGGTTTGCGATGTATTCCGACGTATTGCTGTTTATCGACGGGCAGTGGACCAAGGCCGCGGGCGGTCGCACGATCCCCGTCGTCAACCCAGCGACCGGCGAGCCGATCGGCACCGTCGCCCATGCCGAGAGGGCCGATCTCGACCGTGCCCTCGAAGCCGCCGACAAGGGGTTCCGCCAGTGGCGCAAGGTGTCGGCCTTCGACCGCTCGAAGCTGATGCGCAAGGCCGCCAATCTGCTGCGCGAACGGGTCGACGCGATCGCGCCGTTGCTAACGCTCGAGCAGGGCAAACCGCTTCCCGAGGCCAAGGGCGAGACGCTTGCCGGCGCCGACGTCATCGACTGGTTCGCCGAGGAGGCGCGCCGCGCCTATGGCCGCGTGATCCCGGCGCGCGCCGAGGGCGTCTATCAGCTCGTCGTCAAGGAGCCGGTCGGCCCGGTCGCGGCGTTCACCCCATGGAATTTCCCGATCAACCAGGTCGTCCGCAAGCTCAGCTGCGCGCTCGCGGCGGGCTGCTCGATCATCGTCAAGGCGCCCGAGGAAACTCCGGCCGCGCCGGCCGAGCTCATCCGCTGCTTCGCCGATGCCGGCGTGCCGGCCGGTGTCGTCAACCTTGTCTACGGCGTGCCGGCGGAGATTTCCGAATACCTGATCCCGCATCCGATCATCCGCAAGATGTCGTTCACCGGGTCGACCGCGGTCGGCAAGCAGCTCGCCGCCATCGCCGGCGCGCATATGAAGCGCGTGACCGTGGAATTGGGCGGCCACGCCCCGTCGATCGTCTTCGATGACGCCGATGTCGACCTCGCGGCGAAGCTGCTCTCGGTCAACAAGCTGCGCAATGCCGGCCAGGTCTGCGTGTCGCCGACCCGGCTCCTGGTGCAGGAAGGCGTCTACAACGACTTTGTCGGCAAGTTCACCGCCGGAGTGCAGGCGGCGAAGATCGGCGACGGCATGGAAGCCGGCACGCAGATGGGCCCGATGGCCAATGAGCGCCGCATCGCCGCGATGGAAGCCTTTATCGGCGACGCGGTGCAGAAGGGCGCGAACCTCAAGACCGGCGGCAGCCGCATCGGCAACAAGGGCAATTTCTTCGAGCCGACGGTGCTGACCGACGTGCCGATCAATTCCCGCATCATGAACGAGGAGCCGTTCGGCCCGGTCGCGGTGATCGCGCCGTTCAAGAATTTCGACGATGTCGTCGAGGAGGCCAACCGGTTGCCCTACGGCCTCGCCGCTTATGCCTATACCCGCTCGGCGAAGACAGCGCAGGCGATCGCCGCCAATGT
>JASHUW010000464.1 GCA_030039815.1 Alphaproteobacteria bacterium | reverse complement strand
TACAAGGCCGAGTCGCCCCAGCCGCGAAGGTCGCGCCTCTCGATCGCAGCCGTCACGCCAGCGGATTTGCTGAGGCGGTGCGGCGAAGCTGATTTCGCCGCGGCGGCATGCAATGCTGGGGACGCGCCTTAAATAACGAGAGCCCGATGCCGCTCGCCGACTTCATCCATCTTCGCGTCCACACCGCCTATTCGCTGTCAGCGGGGGCGATCAAGATCAAGGAGCTGGTCGGGCTCTGCAAAAAGAACAGCATGCCGGCGGTCGCGATCACCGACAGCGGCAATCTGTTTGGCGCGCTGGAATTCGCGACCGCCTGCGCCGGCGAGGGAATACAGCCGATCATCGGTTGCGAGATCGCGCTGGTCGCGCACGAGGCCAAGGAGCGGCAGCTCGGTCAGCGTGACCTCGAACGCATCATCGTGCTTGTGCAGAGCGAGGTGGGCTACCGCAATTTGCTGGCGCTGGTCACTCGCTCGTTCCTCGACAGTGATGCGGGGGTGGAGCCGGCCGTCACGCTCCCCGACCTTTTGGCCAACAGCGAAGGCCTCCTGTGCCTGACCGGCGGGGCCAAGGGGCCACTCGGCCGGCTCATCGCCGATGGACAGGATGACGCAGCGGACGTGCTGCTCGACGAGCTCAAGCACGCGTTCCCGGGTCGGCTCTATATCGAGCTCAGCCGCCACGGCATGCCCGAGGAAGCGCGCACCGAGAATGGCTTTGTCGATCTTGCCTATAAGCACGATTTGCCACTGATCGCGACCAACGACGCCTATTTTCCCGACCGCGACTATTACGAGGCGCATGACGCGCTGTTGTGCATCGCACAGGGCAAAGTCGTCGATGACGACGACCGGGCGCGGCTGACGCCCGACCATTATTTCCGCTCCGCGGCGGAGATGCGGACGCTGTTCGCCGACCTGCCGGAGGCCTGTGACAACACGCTGGTCATCGCTCAGCGCTGCGCATTCATGCCGCGAATGCAGGCGCCGATCCTGCCGGCCTTTCCGATGCCCGAGGGCATGGACGAGGCGGGGGCGTTGCGCCAGGCGGCGGAGGTGGGGCTTGCCGCGCGGCTCGCCGCGCTCGGCTACGACGGCGAGAGCGCGAGTCCCTACCGCGAGCGGCTCGAATTCGAGCTCGGCACGATCATCCAGATGGGTTTTGCCGGGTACTTCCTGATCGTCGCGGACTTCATCCAATGGGCCAAGCGGCAGGGCATCCCCGTCGGGCCGGGGCGCGGCTCCGGCGCCGGCTCGGTGGTCGCCTGGGCGCTCACCATCACCGATCTCGATCCCTTGCGCTTCAGCCTGCTGTTCGAGCGGTTCCTCAATCCCGAACGGGTATCGATGCCCGATTTCGACATCGATTTCTGCCAGGACCGGCGCGATGAGGTGATCCGCTACGTCCAGGAGAAATACGGCCGCGACCGAGTCGCGCAGATCATCACCTTCGGCAAGCTGCAGGCGCGTGCGGTGCTGCGCGATGTTGGGCGCGTGCTCGGCATCCCGTACGGCTATGTCGACAAAATCTGCAAGCTCGTGCCGAACAACCCGGCCAACCCGATCACTCTAGACAAGGCGATCGCCGCCGAGCCGGTACTGCAGCAGATGCGCGACAGCGACGAAACGATCGCGCGGCTGATGCGCATCGCGCTGAAGCTCGAAGGCCTTTACCGCCATGCCTCGACCCATGCCGCCGGGGTGGTGATCGGCGACCGGCCCTTGGCGGAGCTGGTGCCGCTCTACCGCGACCCGCGTTCGGACATGCCGGCGACCCAGTTCAACATGAAATGGGTCGAACCGGCCGGCCTCGTCAAATTCGACTTCCTCGGTCTCAAGACTTTGACCGTGCTGGCCCGCTGCACCGAGCTCCTGGCGGCGCGCGGCGTCGATCTCGATCTGTCCAACCTGCCCCTCGACGACCCGAAGACCTTCGATCTCCTGACCCGCGCCGACACGGTGGGGGTGTTCCAGGTCGAAGGCGCGGGCGTGCGCGACATGCTCAAGAAGCTGCGGCCTGACCGGTTTGAGGACATCATCGCGGTTGTCTCGCTCTATCGGCCGGGGCCGATGGAGAACATCCCGCGCTACATCTCTGTCAAGCACGGCCAGGAACAGCCCGATTACCTGCACCCGAAGCTCGAGGGGATCCTCAAGGAGACCCACGGCATCATGATCTACCAGGAGCAGGTCATGCAGATCGCCCAGGTGCTGGCCGGCTATACGCTGGGCGGCGCAGACCTGTTGCGCCGCGCGATGGGCAAGAAGATCAAGGCTGAGATGGACGCCCAGCAGGAGCTGTTCGTCAAAGGCGCCACCGAGCGCGGGGTCGACAAGCGGCGCGCCGAGCTGATCTTCGATCAGATGGCCAAGTTCGCCGGCTACGGCTTCAACAAATCGCACGCCGCAGCTTATGCGCTGGTCGCCTATCAGACCGCGTATCTCAAGGCGAATTACCCGGTCGAATTCCTGGCCGCGTCGATGACGCTCGATATGGGCAATACCGACAAGCTGAACCAGTTCCGCGCCGAATTGGGCCGGCTCGGCATCGCGCTGTTGGCACCCGATATCAACCGCTCGGAAGTGGAGTTCGCGGTCGAGACCGATCCCAAGACGGGCGCGGCGGCCATCCGCTATGCGCTCGCGGCAGTCAAGGGGGTCGGCGCTCAGGCGATGGGCGATCTCGTCGCCGAGCGGCGGGTGAACGGGCCGTTCAAGGACCTTTTCGATTTCGCCCAGCGGCTTGACGCAAGGAGCTTCAACCGGCGGCAGTTCGAAAGCCTGGTCAAGGCCGGCGCGTTTGCCTCGCTCAACCCCAACCGAGCGCAATCGTTGGGGGCGATCGAGCTGTTGCTGCGTCAGGCAAGCCTCGCCGCCGAGGAGCGCACCAGCAAGCAGGAGAGCTTGTTCGGCGGTTTCGACGGCGGCTTCGCCGAGCGGCCGAAACTGCCGGTGGTCGCGGACTGGCCGGCGGTCGAGAAGCTGCAGCACGAATTCGACGCGATCGGCTTCTACCTGTCGGCTCACCCCCTCGACCCGTACGGCAAGAGCCTGGAGCGCGCCGGGATCTTGAGCTTCGTCGATCTTCCGGCGGCGCTGGCTGCGCGCAGCTCGACCCGTTTCCGGCTGGCTGGGATCGTTGTCGGCAAGAAGGAGCGCACCTCGGCGCGCGGCAACCGCTTCGCATTCGTGCAGCTCTCCGACATGAGCGGCGTGTTCGAGATCACCGTGTTCTCGGACGTGCTCGGGCCGTCACGCGAGCTGCTCGACGGCAGTCAGCCGCTGATCGTTACCGTCGATGTGCGCAGCGAAGAGCAGAGCCTGCGGCTGACCGCGCAGCGCATCGAGCCGCTCGATAATGTGGTCGCCCAAGCCGCCGCGGGGCTCAAGGTGTTCGTCGGCGCCGAGGAAGCCCTGGCGCGGCTGAAGGGCCTGTTCCAGCGCGAGGCGGTCGGCGGTCGCGGCCGCATCTCCGTGGTGCTCGACCTACCGTCGAGCGAGGTCGAGATTGCGCTCCCCGGCGGCTTCCGCGTCGACCCGCGCATCCGCGCCGCCGTCAAGTCGCTCCCCGGCATCATCGATGTGCACGATATCTAACGGCCGCTTGCCAAAACCGCCGGCAGCCCTTACGTAAGCGCCCGCGAAACCTCACGCAGGATCGCGGCGCCGTCGGTGACGGCGTTCGCTCCGGTGCCAGCGAGCTGGTTACTCCTGCGGCGGCTGAACCGGAAAAGGATTTGACGATGGCTCTACCCGAGTACTCGATGCGCAGCCTGTTGGAGGCTGGCGTTCATTTCGGCCACCATACGCGGCGCTGGAACCCGAAGATGGCGCCTTACATCTTCGGCGTCCGTAACGGCATCCACATCATCGACCTCGAACAGACCGTGCCGCTGTTGCGGCAGGGACTGGAGGCGGTGCGTGACGTCGTCGCCGGCGGCGGTCGCGTGCTGCTGGTCGGCACCAAGCGCCAGGCACAGGAAGCGATTGCCGAGGCCGCCAAGCGCTGCGGGCAGTATTACGTCAACTACCGCTGGCTTGGCGGCATGTTGACCAATTTCAAAACAATATCGCAATCGATTAAGCGGCTGCGCGAAGTCGAGGAGCGGGTCGCGCAAGAGAATACCGGCCTCACCAAGCGCGAGCTGCTCGAACTGACGCGCGACCACGACAAGCTCGACCGGGCGCTCGGCGGCATCAAGGATATGGGCGGGCTACCCGACATCATCGTCGTCATCGACACGAACAAGGAAGCGATTGCGGTGGCGGAGGCGAACACATTGCGCATCCCAGTGGTCGCGATCCTGGATTCGAACTCGTCGCCGGATGGGATTGCCTATCCCATCCCCGGTAACGATGATGCCATGCGCGCCATTCATCTTTACTGCGATCTGTTCTCGGGCGCGGTGCTCGACGGGCTGCAGGCCGAGCTTGCCGCCTCGGGGATCGACATCGGCGCGCGCGAGGAGGTCAACCAATTGGCCGCCAACGGCGCCGACGAGGACGAGCCGCTCGACGGCGAGCCGATGCCGTCGATGGACGAGGCGCTGGGTTCGGAAGAGGCCGAAGGCGAAGAGGCGAGCGCTTAACGAGCGCTGCCGGAACGAAAGGATATCGCGATGGCGGAGATCACTGCCGCGCTGGTCAAGGAGTTGCGTGACAAGACCGGCGCCGGAATGATGGATTGCAAGCGCGCGCTCGGCGATACCGATGGCGACGTCGAAGCCGCGGTCGATTGGCTGCGCAAGAAGGGCCTCGCCGCGGCGGCAAAAAAGGCCGGGCGTGTGGCGGCCGAAGGACTTATCGGCGTCGCGACGGCGAACCAGGCCGGCGCGGTCGTCGAGGTCAATTCCGAGACCGACTTTGTCGCCCGCAACGAGCTGTTCCAGGACTTCGTGCGTCGGGTCGCGCAGCTCGCGGTCGCGGCGGAGCGCGATGTCGAGGCATTGAAAGGAGCGTCGTTCGCCGGCAACGGCAAGACCGTCGAGGGCGAGCTGACCGATCTGATCGGCCGCATCGGGGAGAATATGGTGCTGCGCCGGGTCGCGCGTCTGGCGGTCGGGCAGGGCTATGTTGCCTCGTACGTGCACAATGCCGTATCGCCGGGTCTCGGCAAGATCGGCGTGCTGGTCGCGCTCGAATCGGCGGCGGGCGAGGATGTGCTGGCGCCGCTCGGCCGGCAGCTGGCGATGCATGTCGCCGCCGCGAACCCGCAATATCTCGACCAGGCCTCGGTGCCGGCGGCGGCGCTCGACCGCGAGCGCGCGGTGCTGCGCGAACAGGCCGGCGCGACCGGCAAATCGTCCGACATTGTCGAAAAGATGGTCGAGGGGCGGCTGCGCAAATTCTATGAGGAAGCGGTGCTGCTCGATCAGGTCTATGTGATCGATGGCGAAAACCGGGTCGGCAAGGTGGTCGAGGCGGTCGCGAAATCCGCCGGAATGCCGATCAGAATAGCGGCCTTCGTCCGCTTCTCACTGGGTGAAGGGATCGACAAGCCCACCACCGACCTCGCGGCGGAGGTCGCCGCGCAACTCGGCCACTGAGCCAGAGCGCCGCGTCGGCCGCCAAAAGCCGGTGCGGATGGCCATCTTTCGTGTATCTTGTGTGGGCTCGCGAGACGGGCGCCCAAGCCATATGAGCTAGGCTCATGCCACCCGATCTCAAATACCGCCGTGTGCTGCTGAAAATCTCCGGTGAAGCGCTGATGGGCGAGCGCGACTACGGCCTCGACCCTGTTGTCGTCGGCCGCATCGCCGACGAGGTGAAATCGGTTCACGCACTCGGTGTCGAGGTCTGCGTCGTGATTGGCGGCGGCAACATCTTCCGCGGCATCCAGGGGGCCGCGGTCGGTATGGAGCGCGCCTCAGCCGACTACATGGGGATGCTGGCGACGGTCATAAACTCGCTGGCGATGCAGAACGCGCTGGAGGGGAAAGGCATTGCGACCCGGGTGCAGTCGGCGATCTCGATGCAGTCGGTCTGCGAGCCCTATATCCGCCGCCGCGCTATTCGTCACCTGGAAAAGGGCCGCGTCGTGATCTTCGGAGCCGGCACCGGGAACCCGTTTTTCACGACCGATACGGCGGCGGCGCTGCGCGCCTCGGAGATGGGCTGCGACGCGCTCCTCAAGGCGACCAAGGTCGACGGCGTCTATGATGCCGACCCGCATCGCGTCGCCGGGGCGAAGCGCTTCGAACGGCTGAGTTACCACGACGTGCTGGCGCGCGATCTTCAGGTCATGGACGCGGCGGCGGTCTCGCTGGCGCGCGAAAACCGCATTCCCATCCTGGTGTTCTCGATCTTCGAGAGCGGCGGCTTCGCCGATGTGGTGCAGGGCAAAGGCCGCTTTACGATCGTCGAGGATGTCGAGTAGCAATCGGCAAGAAACCGAACCGGGGGCAAGCACAGGGAACGCAGGCCATGGCAGACGAAGCATTGTTGAAGGATATCCAGCGGCGCATGGACGGCGCGCTCGAGGCGCTGCGCAAGGAGTTCGGCGGGCTCCGGACCGGCCGCGCCTCGGCGAGCCTGCTGGAGCCCGTGGTGGTCAATGCCTACGGCAGCAACATGCCGCTGAACCAGCTCGCCAACATCAACGTGCCGGAGCCGCGCCTCATCACGGTCAATGTATGGGATCGCGGCCTGGTCAAGGCGGTGGACAAGGCGATCCGCGAGGCGGGGCTCGGCCTCAATCCACAGAC
>JASHUW010000463.1 GCA_030039815.1 Alphaproteobacteria bacterium | reverse complement strand
ACTATACCGCGCGGCGGGCTGTGTTTGATGCGGCGGATGCGACGATTCGCTGTATTGTTGCATCGCAACACCTGAGCCTGCGGGCATGGCGGCACCAATGAGCAACCCGACGAGCGAGCAACCGGGCGGCGTCAGAAAACCGATCGTCGTCAAGAAATACGCCAACCGGCGGCTCTACAATACCGCCACGAGCAGCTATGTGACCCTCGACGACCTCGCCCGCATGATCAAGGAGGGCGGCGATTTTGTCGTCTACGACGCCAAGACCGGCGAGGACCTGACCCGCTCGGTGCTGACCCAGATCATCGTCGAGCAGGAGCAGAAGGGGCAGAACCTGCTGCCGATCAGCTTCCTGCGGCAGCTCATCGGGTTCTACGGCGACAGCATGCAGTTCCTGGTGCCGGGCTATCTCGAACAGGCGATGGTCTCGTTCGCGCGCAATCAGGACCAGATGCGCGAAACGCTGCGCGCGACGTTCGGCCTCTTCCCGTTCGGCCAGTTCGAGGAGATGGGCAAGCAGAATATCGCGCTCTATGAGCAGGCGCTGAAGATGCTGTCGCCGTTCGGCGGGGGCACGACGACGAGCGAAAAGCCGACGCCGGCCGCGCCGCCGCAGGCGGCACCGGAGGACCCGCGGCTGAAGCGGCTCGAAACCCAGCTCGAGGCGCTCACCAAACAGCTCGAGGCGCTAACGAAGAAATCGTAGGACGTCTTTTGTCGCCGTCCCGGCGGATGACGAGGGAGACTTAAGCCGCCGACTCGAGCCAGGGTGGATCGAGCACCGCCATCCCGTAGAAATGGCCTTGCAGATAATCGACGCCTTCGCCGCGCAACGCGGCGGCTTCGTCAGCGGTCTCGACGCCTTCGGCGATGGTGGTGAAACCGAAGCCTTTCGCGAGGCCCAGCAGGTGCCGCAGGAAGACTTGGCTGTCGCGGTTGTTGGCGATGTCGCTGATGAATGATCGGTCGATCTTGACCATGTCGAGCGCGAGGCTCTGCAGGTGCTGCAGCGAGGTGTGGCCGGCGCCGAAATCGTCGAGCGCGACGCGGCAGCCGGCACGCCGCAGCGCGTTGACGAAGCGCGCCGATTCCTCGATGTCGTAAAGCGCCGCGGTCTCGGTGATCTCGACGACCAGCTGGCGAGCGAGCTGCGGATTGGCGCGCAGCCGCGCCAACAGCGAACGCAACCACGACCGGTCGGCGGTGGTCAGCGCCGAGATGTTGAAGCCGAACGCGATGCCGGGATGCCGGCCCGCCTCGACCAGCACCTTGTCGAGGATGTGGCGGTCGACGTGGCGGATGTAGCCGAAGCGCTCGGTCTCCCGGATGAACTCGCCGGCCGCGAGCGCGCTGCCGTCGGCGTCGCGCAAGCGCAGCAAGCATTCGTAATAGTTGACCGCGCCGGTCGTGGCGGAGACGACAGGCTGGAACGCGAAAGCGACGCGATCCTGCCGCAGCATCGCTTGCACCATCTCGCCCAACTCCGCGCAGCGGCGCTCGCGCTCGCGACAATCCTCGCTCGAGCGGTAATGGACATGGCAGTTGCGGCCCGTGCGCTTGGCGTCGGCCAGCGCCGCCTCGGCGCGGGTGATGACCTCGTACGAGGTCGAGCCGCGACCGCCGAACGACGCGGCGCCGATCGACGCGGTTGCCGATACCGGGCCGCGCGCGGTGACGACGGGCGCCGCGCGCACCGCCGCCAAAATCTTTTCGGCCGCGACAGCGACATATTCATCGGAGCAATGCGGCAACAGAATGCCGAAACGGTCACCGCCCAGGCGGCCGACCAGATCGCTGACGCGCAGGCAATCGTCCAGCCGCCGGCCGATTTCGACCAGCACCATGTCGGCCGCAGCGCGGCCGAAGGTTTTGTTGATACCGGCCATATTGTCGACGCCGAGCGCCAAAAAGGCCGCGGGATCGGGCCGGCGCATCGCCACCGCGATCGCGCGGTCGACCGCCTCGCGCAACCGCGAGCGGTTGAGGTGCCCGGTCAGCTCGTCGTAATTGACACGGTCTTCGAGCCGGCTCGATTCAGACTTCGCCACGCGCGGATCGACCACCCCAGCGTCGCCTCCAGTCATCACCGCTCCGCCCCTCGCCGGGAAGGTCTGCCACTACCGCAAAGCTAGCGGCGCACCCGTTGAGGAAGCCTTAAGGGGTGGACTCCGCGAGACGGACCAGCGCATCGGCCGGGGTATGCGAGTTGAGGAACGGCAGCACCGCTTGGTTGAACTCCCGCGTTACCACATGCGGGAACCAATGACCGCCGCGCGGAAAGATCTTGACCTCCGCGCCGCGAATCAGCCGGGCCAGCTCTTCCGAGAAATAGGCCGGCGTGACGATGTCGTCCTCCGCGCCGACGACGAGGGTCGGTGTCCTGATCTTGCCGAGGCCGGCGGTCCTGTCGAAGGCGAGTATCGCGTCGATCCGGCTCATCGCGATTTCGAGCGGTGGGAAATTAGCCAGGTTCTGCGCCTCCATGTGGCGCAGCCGCTCATTGTGCTTGGCGATCCACCAGCTCGGGTAGAGGAACAGCGTGGTCGCCGGCACGTAGGAACTCGGCCCCCCGCGCTGCAGGATCTCCTTGCGCAGGCCATACATGCGGCGGAAATAGGCGTCGGGCTTGGTCCAGCAGGCCGACAGCACGATGCTCGCCACTCGCTTCGGGTGCTCGATCGCCAAGGTCTGCGCGATCGCGCCGCCAGTCGAGTGCCCCATCAGATGCGCGCGCTCGATCTCGAGCCGGTCCATCAGCGCGATGACATCGCCCGCCATGCGGTCGACCGTGTAACCGCCCCGGATCGGATCACTCTCGCCGACGCCGCGACTGTCATGAGTGATGACTTCGTAGCGCTTCGAGAAGGCGGCGACCTGCTCTTGCCAGAACGAGGCGAGCCCGCCCAGCCCCGAAATCATCAGGACCGGAAAGCCTGCGCCGTGCCGCTCATAATAGAGGGAGCCGTCGTTGATCGAGATTCGTGGCATCGACTTGTCAGAAATCGCGGTTGAGCGTCGGTATCACCGCGACTGGCCAGCTGTCAAAGGATACGCGCTGCACGTTATTGCAGGGCTGCTACCAAATCGGAACGGGGCGCAAAAACGGCAGCCTTCTGCCTCAAATTTGCCACAGGGCCGCCGTTCAATCCGCCGGAAACCAGCCGGTTGAGCATCGCACCGCCGATTAGTCGCGGATGCCGACCGAAACCCGGTCGAGCCGGTTGGGGTCAACCGCTGTGGGGTGGGGC
>JASHUW010000045.1 GCA_030039815.1 Alphaproteobacteria bacterium | reverse complement strand
GTTGCGCCGCGGCGCCGTCAGACGGGCGAAGCTCTATTACCTGCGCGGCCGCACCGGCAAGGCGGCACGCATCGCCGAGCGCTCGCGCGAGCAACTGCGCCGCGAGGCCGAAGCCGCCGCCGCGGCCGAGAGCGCCCAATAATTAGATTTCGGGGAGTACGCCTATGCCCAAGCCACGCACGCTGTTCGACAAGATCTGGGACGCGCATGTCATCGCCCCGCAAGGCGAAGGCACCTACCTGATTTATATCGACCTGCACCTGATCCACGAGGTGACGACGCCGCAGGCCTTCGAGGGGCTGAAGCTTGCCGGGCGCGGCGTCCGCCGACCCGACAAGACGATCGCGGTCGCGGACCACAACATCCCGACGACCAACCGCGCCGCCGGGGTCGCGGGCATCGACGAGCCGGATTCCCTGCTCCAGGTCCAGACGCTGGAACGCAACGTCAAGGAGTTCGGCGTCCCCTATTTTCCGATCACCAGCCTCGACCAGGGCATCGTCCATGTCATCGGGCCCGAGCAGGGCTTGTCGCAGCCGGGCATGACCATCGTCTGCGGCGACAGCCACACCGCGACGCATGGCGCGATGGGCGCACTCGCCTTTGGCATCGGCACCTCCGAGGTCGAGCATGTGCTCGCTACGCAGACGCTGATCCAGGCGCCGGCCAAGAACATGCTGATCAAGGTCGAGGGCGGGCTCGGCACCGGGGTCAGCCCGAAGGACGTGATCCTCGCGATCATCGCCAAGATCGGCACCGCCGGCGGCACCGGCCACGTCTTCGAATATGCCGGCAGCACCTTCCGCGACATGTCGATGGAAGGGCGCATGACAGTGTGCAACATGTCGATCGAGGCCGGCGCCCGCGCCGGGCTCGTCGCGCCGGATGACAAGACCTTCGCCTATATGATGGGCCGCCCCTACGCGCCGAAAGGCGCGGCCTGGGAGCAGGCGCTCGCCTTCTGGAGGACGCTGCCCAGCGACCCCGGCTCGACTTATGACAAGGAGGCGCATCTCAGCGCCGCCGACATCGCGCCACATGTCACCTGGGGCACCAATCCCGAGATGGCGGCGCCGGTCACTGGTCGCGTCCCCGACCCGGCGCAGATCGACGATCCCCTGCGCCGCGCCGCCGTCGAGCGCGCGCTGCAATACATGCAGCTAAGCCCAAATACCCGGCTTGAGGACGTGCCGGTGCAGCGCGTCTTCATCGGCTCGTGCACCAACAGCCGCATCGAGGATTTGCGCGCCGCCGCGGCGATCGCCCAGGGCCGCAAGGTCGCTGACGGCGTCACCGCGCTAGTTGTGCCGGGCTCGGGTCACGTCAAGCACCAAGCCGAGGAGGAAGGTCTCGACCGCATCTTCCTCGAAGCCGGGTTCGAATGGCGCGACGCCGGCTGCTCGATGTGCATGTCGATGAACAACGACAAGGCAATGAACGGCGAGCGCGTTGCCACCACCTCGAACCGCAATTTCGAGGGCCGACAGGGCAAGAACGCCAAGTCGCATTTGATGGGCCCGGCGATGGCCGCCGCCGCCGCGGTCACCGGCAAACTCAGCGACGTACGGCAATTGGGTTAGGAGGGACGCCGCGATGGAAAAATTCACCCAGCTCACCGGGGTCGCCGCGCCCTTGCCGATCGTCAATCTCGACACCGACAAGATCTTCCCGGCGATCTATCTCAAGACCATCAAGCGCACCGGTCTCGCGCAGTGGCTGTTCCAGGAAATCCGCTTCCGGCCGGACGGCTCGGAGAACCCGGATTTCGTGCTAAATCAGGCACCGTATCGCCATGCCAAGATCCTGATCGGGGCCGACAATTTCGGCTGTGGGTCGAGCCGCGAGCATGCGCCCTGGGCGCTCCTCGACTTCGGCATCCGCTGCGTGATCGCGCCGAGCTTTGCCGACATTTTCTATAACAACTGCTTCAAGAACGGCATCTTGCCGATCGCCGTGCCGAAAGAAGTCTGCGACGAACTTATGGAAGACGCCAAGAAAGGCGCCAACGCGGTCATGAGCATCGACCTCGAGAGCCAGACCATCTCGCGACCCGATGGCGAGAAGGTGCATTTCGAGCTGGATGCGTTCCGCAAGCACTGCCTGCTCAACGGCCTCGACGATATCGGCCTCACCGAAGCGAAGAACGCCGACATCTCCAGCTATGAGGGCAAGGCACAGCTGGAACGGCCCTGGCAGTTCGGTCTGACACAAAAGGCGAGCGCTTAGACCACGCTGATGCGGCGTTGGTGCGTCCTTCGAGGCTTTGTTGCGCGAAGCACCTTAGGATGAAGCGTTTTTCTTGATGCCATCCACTATCCATCCTCATCCTGAGGAGCGCCGCTAGGCGCGTCTCGAAGGACGCAAGTTGCTCGTGCAGCATTTTTGGAGAGTCTGCTTCCCATGGCCCAATCGCATTCCAACCGCAGCGTGCTCGTCCTCCCGGGAGACGGCATCGGCCCGGAGATCATGCGCGAAGTGATGCGCGTGATGGAGTTCTTTGACAAAAAGCATATCGCGAGCTTTGACGTCACCGAAGGCCTCGTCGGCGGCAGCGCCTATGACGCCGACGGCGTGCCGCTGACCGACGCAACGCTCGCGAAAGCGCAAGCCGCGGACGCGGTGCTGTTCGGCTCAGTCGGCGGGCCGAAATGGGAGAAGCTGCCGTTCGAGCTGCAACCCGAGCGCGGCCTCTTGAAGCTGCGCAAGGAGATGGACCTGTTCGCCAATTTGCGCCCGGCGCAGGTGTTCGAGGCGTTGGCCGACGCCTCCAGCCTCAAGCGCGAACTGGTCGCCGGCCTCGACCTGCTGATCGTCCGCGAGCTGACCGGCGGCATCTATTTTGGCGATCCGCGCGGCATCGAGACCCTGCCCGACGGCACGCGCCGCGGGATCAACACCGAGGTCTATACCGAAGCCGAAATCGAGCGCGTCGTGCGCGCGGCGTTCGAGCTGGCGCAAAAGCGGGCGAAAAAGCTTTGCGAGGTCGACAAGGCCAACGTCATGGAATCGGGCGTGCTGTGGCGCGAGGTGGCCAATCGTGTAAAGGCCGACTACCCCGACGTCGAACTCTCGTTCATGTACGCCGATAATTGTGCGATGCAGCTGGTGCGCGCGCCGAAACAGTTCGACGTCATCGTCACCAGCAACCTGTTCGGCGATCTCTTGTCGGATTGCGCGGCGATGCTGACCGGGTCGCTCGGCATGCTGCCTTCCGCATCATTGGGCGCGGCCGACGCCAGCGGGCGGCGCAAGGCACTCTACGAGCCGGTGCATGGCAGCGCCCCCGACATTGCCGGGCAGAATGTCGCCAACCCGCTCGCCTGCATCCTCAGCTTCGCGATGATGCTGCGCTATTCGTTCGACCTTGGCGACGAGGCCGATCTCGTCGAGAAGGCGGTGCGCGACACGCTCGGCGCGGGCATCCGCACCGGCGACATCGCCCGCGCCGGCGGGACCCGCGTCTCGACCCGCTCGATGGGCGACGCGGTTCTCGGGCAATTGGAAAAGGCGGTTTAGCCCGCGCCTCCGTTGGCAGCGCCACCGTTTCACGCGTCGTATTATGGAGAAAGCGCGCAAGATTTAATCGTGTCCTCGTTGAGCGGGCGACCACCGATGAAGATAGAATGCACGCAAGTGGTCAATTGTTCGTAAGATGTTTTCAGTGTTCGTGCTTGCTCTTCGAAATCCCGCTTGAACTTGGCTAGGTCGGCCGCGGTTGGATTATCTCGATCGGCATAATCCTTGATCGTAGATCGCATATTCGCTACCTCATCTAATATCACTTGTAATGGCATATCTAATGCTTGTGGTGACACCAATTTGGCGGAAATAACTTTTCCCATGACCTGATAAACCTGCTGAAGGTAAGCTGGCTTGCGTTCGTGAAGGGTCTTCCTGATCATCTCCAGGTCATTTTGTGTATCGTCTGAAGCGATTATATCTTCGCTGCGAATAAATTGAGTTCTGAAGTCGTTTATTTGGAAAAACAAGCCGGCGTATGCTTCCACTTGCTTACTGTACAAATTACTGAAATAAGCTGCATTAACCTGCTCGGTCGCAATATTTTCAGCGTGCTTTGCACTTATAACAGCAAATATAGCGACGACGACGGATGCTATTGTTCCAGTCGCAATAACCGTATTCGCATTGACCCATGTTCGCCAGCGAGTGCTCTGTTCCGTTGACGGCGTTTCAGCGTTGGACATTCACGGGTCCTTTCGCTGCGGATACCCCACCCGTTTCAGGCTCTCCGTGATCTCGCCGAGGATCGCCGGGTCGTCGATCGTCGCCGGCATCCGATAATCCTCGCCGTCGGCGATGGCGCGCATCGTGCCGCGCAGGATTTTGCCCGAGCGGGTTTTGGGCAGGCGCTCAACGACCAGCGCTGCCTTGAAGCTCGCCACCGGACCGATCTTCTCGCGCACCAGCGCGACCGCCTCGGCCTCGATCTCCACCGCCGGCCGCGCCACGCCGGATTTGAGCACCAGCAGCCCCAACGGCACCTGCCCCTTCAGCGCGTCGGCGACACCCATCACCGCGCATTCAGCGACATCGGGGTGCGCCGCCAGCACCTCCTCCATCTCTCCGGTCGACAGGCGATGCGCCGCGACATTGATGATGTCGTCAGTGCGCGCCATGACCTGGATGTAGCCGTCCGCGTCGATAAACCCGGCGTCGCCGGTCTGGTAATAGCCAGGATAGGTAGAGAGGTAGGACTGAACGAAGCGCTCGTCGGCCTGCCACAGGGTCGGCAGCGCGCCCGGCGGCAGCGGCAATTTCACCGACAGCGCGCCGATATCGCCGGGTTTCTTCACCTCGACCGCCGCGCCTTCGGCTTCCGCCTCGAGCACGCGGATGTCCCAGCCGGGAACCGCGCGCGTGCACGAGCCGAGCTTGACCGGCAGGCGCTCGATCCCGAGGCAATTGGCGCCGATCGGCCAGCCGGTCTCGGTCTGCCACCAATGGTCGATGACCGGTACCTTCAGCATCTCCTCGGCCCAAGCGACGGTCGGCGGGTCGGCCCGCTCGCCGGCAAGGAACAGCGCGCGGAACTGGCTGAGATCGCGGGCGCGGATCAGCTTGCCGTCCGGGTCCTCGCGCTTGATGGCGCGGAACGCGGTCGGCGCGGTGAAAAACACCCGCACCCTATGCTGCTCGATGACCCGCCAGAAGGCGCCGGCGTCAGGCGTACCAACCGGCTTCCCCTCATACAGCACCGAGGTGCAGCCATGGATCAGCGGCGCGTAGACGATGTAGGAATGGCCGACCACCCAGCCGACATCGCTCGCGGTCCAGAACACCTCGTCGGGCCGGACGCCGTAGACGTTCGGCATCGACCAAGCGAGGGCCACCGCGTAGCCGCCGGTATCGCGCACCACCCCCTTGGGGATGCCGGTCGTGCCCGAGGTGTAAAGGATGTAGAGCGGGTCGGTCGCCAGCACCGGTACGCAATCCACCGGCCTCGCCGCTGCTTCCAACTCGTTCCAGTCGCGGTCGCGGCCAGGGGTCATCTCCGCCCGGCAC
>JASHUW010000462.1 GCA_030039815.1 Alphaproteobacteria bacterium | reverse complement strand
TGCCCCGGCGCCGAGCTGGTCTATCGCTTCCGCGATTTCGTGGCGGACGACGACACGCTGGTCGTCGTCTCCTGCGCCGGGCGGACGCGCAGCATCATCGGCGCGCAATCGCTGATCAATGCCGGCGTGCCCAACAAGGTCGTCTCGCTGCAGGGCGGAACGCAGGGCTGGCGCTTGGCCGGCCTCGAGCTGGAGCGCAACACGCAACAGGCGCTGGCCCCGGTCAGCGGCGCCGCCGTCGCCGCCGCCGAGCCGCGCGCCGCCGCCGTCGCCGAGCGTTTCGCGGTCGCCAAGATCGACCGCGTCACCTTGTCGGGCTGGCAGCGCGAGGCGCGGCGCACGACCTGTCTGCTCGACGTTCGTACGCCCGAGGAATTCGCCACCGGCCATCTGCCCGGCTCGGTCTCGGCGCCCGGCGGACAGCTGGTGCAGGCGATCGACCGCTGGGTCGGCACGCGCGGCGCGCGGGTGGTGCTGGTCGATGACCACGGTGTCCGCGCGACCATGACCGCGCATTGGCTGAAGCAGATGGGCTGGGACGTGTCAGTGCTCGACCGCGCGCTCGATGGCGGCGAGCTCGAACAAGGGCCGGGCGAGGCGCCGGCGCCGACCCTGCCGGCGGTGGCGATCGTCACCGCCACCGAAGCCGCGGGGCTGTTGACCGAGGGCGCGGCGGCGATCGCGCTCGGCTCCAGCGCCGCGTTCCGCATCGGGCATCCGCCGGGCGCGGTGTGGACGATCCGCCCGCGGCTGCCGCGCCTGCCGGCGCGAATCTTCGACAAACGCCGAATCATTGTTTTTGCCGATGATGTCGCGGTCGCCAAACTGGCGTTGGCCGACCTCGCGGAATTGAGCAACGCCCAGGTCGCGATCGTCGATGGCGGCATCGCGGCGTGGCGCAACGCCGGATTCTCGGTGGTCGAGACCCCCGACGATCCGCCGGATGGCGAGCGCCTCGACTTCATCTTCTGGAACCACGACCGCCATGACAATTCCGAGAGCTCGCGGCGGGCGATGCAGAATTATCTGCAATGGGAGCTCGACCTGCCCGGTGAGATCGACAAGGACGGGCTCTCGGGCTTCCGCCTCGGCGCGGCATGATCAAGACGGTCCGCACCCCCGTCCTTGACATCGCTTACGAGGAAAGCGGCCCGGCCGACGGGCGGCCGGCCGTGCTGATGCACGGTTTCCCGGACGACATCCATGCCTATGACGATGTCGCGCCGGCGCTGGCCGCCGCCGGGTATCGCGTCGTCGTCCCCTATCTGCGCGGCTACGGGCCGACGCGATTCCTCGATCCCGCGACGCCGCGCTCCGGCGAGCAGGCGGCGCTCGGCCATGACCTCTATGATTTGATCGACGCGCTCGACCTCAAGGCGCCGATCCTTGCCGGCTACGATTGGGGAGGCCGCGCCTGCTGCGTCGTCAGCGCGCTGTGGCCGGAGCGGGTCGGCGGGCTGGTCTCGATCACCGGCTACAACATCCAGAACATCGCGACCGCCAACCAGCCGCAATCGGCCGCGGCCGAGCATCGCTATTGGTATCAGTGGTATTTCCACACCGAGCGCGGCGTCGCCGGCCTCACGCAAAACCGCGGACTACTGTGCCGGCTGCTGTGGGAGCTGTGGTCGCCGAACTACCGCTTCTCGGACGCCGATTACGCCAAGACCGCCGCCGCCTTCGACAACCCGGATTTCGTCGCGGTGGTGATCCAGTCCTACCGTCATCGCTACGGCAACGCGCCGGGCGACCCACGCTACGCGGCGATCGAGGCGCGGCTTGCCGCACGGCCGCCAATCTCGGTGCCAACGGTCGTGCTGCACGGCGCCGCCGACGGCGTCGGCCCGGCCGTGCAGTCCGAGGGGCATGCGCGCTTCTTCACCGGCCCCTACCGGCGCGAAGTGGTGCCGGTCGCTGGCCATTTCCTGCCGCGCGAGACGCCTGATGCCGTGGTCAAGGCAGTGCGGGAATTGGGTGGCTGACGGCCTGAATATCCGCCTGACAGTTGCCAACTGAGACTAAATGACGATATGTCCGATATGTCGACGAGTAGGACCCGCTAATGCCCTTTAAGCCGAACTATCGCTTCGAACGCATCGAGCGCGAGCGCAAGAAGCAGGCGAAAAAAGAGGAAAGGCTGAAGCGTCGGCAGGAGAATGCTGCATCGGCTGATGCCGATGCCGCACCCGAAAGCGGCCGAGAAGCGTCTTCCGGCGAAAATTGAATTTTTCGGCCGACGCCGAACGCCATAAGACCGACGCTCTAAGGTTGGCCCCAAATCTCAGCTTGATCTGCGGCGTCGGCGCTTCTATGTAACCGCTAGCAGCGTTCGTGCTCTTCTTCGAGTTACGTGACCGAACCGCGTGAGCGTGCCCCTCATGTTGGCGGCAGTTGGGTTCGGTCTTTATCCCTGCAACATTTGGACAGCCCTTATCGCGCGGGTCGTCTTTTCGACCCGAGAGGCGCCTGAGCGACAGGTGTGCCTGGCGGGCCTTACGACCTTGAAAGGGCCGTCATTTGAGTAATTTTGCCGATTTTGGACTTGCCTCGCCGATTCTTGAGGCACTTGCCGCCGAAGGTTACGAAACCCCCACACCGATCCAGACCCAGGCCATCCCGCTTGTTCTCGCGGGCCGCGACCTGTGCGGGATCGCGCAGACCGGCACGGGAAAGACCGCGGCGTTCGCGTTGCCGATCCTGCAGCGTTTCTCTGCCGCCCCCAGCCGTCGCGTGCCGCGCGGCTGCCGGGCTCTGGTGCTCTGCCCGACGCGTGAATTGGCGAGCCAGATCGCCGACAGCTTTCGCACTTATGGTTGCGGGTCGCGATTGTCGACGGCCGTGGTTTTTGGCGGCGTGGCGATTGGCGGGCAGCAGAGGCTGCTCGCGCCGGGGGTCGATATTCTCGTCGCCACGCCGGGCCGTCTTCTCGATCTGATCGATCGCCGCGATCTCAGCCTCGAACACGTGCAGGTACTCGTCCTCGACGAGGCGGACCGCATGCTCGATCTTGGCTTCATCCATGCGCTGCGGCGGATCGTCAAACTGTTGCCGCGTCAGCGGCAGACGCTGCTGTTCTCGGCGACGATGCCGCGCGCGATCGCCGCGCTCGCCGACGATTGCCTCACCGAACCCGTCAAGGTTGCGGTGACGCCGGTGGCCACCACGGCCGAACGCGTCCAACAGGAGG
Organism: Alphaproteobacteria bacterium; assembly: GCA_030039815.1. GTDB lineage: Bacteria > Pseudomonadota > Alphaproteobacteria > ATCC43930 > CGMCC-115725 > DATARH01. Next base: position 2,595 of record JASHUW010000462.1, on the reverse strand, counting down.
TCGTCTTCGTTCCGATGCCGCAAAAACGCGCTTTGCTGACAACGCTGCTCGCGGACCCAGCTTTCGAGCGCGTTCTGGTGTTCACCCGCACAAAGCATGGCGCCGACCGGGTGGTCCGGCATCTGACGGATCACGGTGTCGAGGCGCTGGCGATCCACGGCAACAAGTCGCAGCCGCAACGCGAGCGCGCGCTCGCCGGGTTTCGCGGCGGCCAGATACGGGTGCTCGTCGCGACCGACATCGCCGCGCGCGGGATCGACGTGGATTCGGTATCGCATGTGATCAACTTCGAGCTGCCGAATGTGCCGGAAGACTACGTGCATCGCATCGGCCGCACCGCACGCGCCGGCGCGGCGGGAACCGCCATCTCATTCTGTAGCGACGACGAGCGCCCCTATCTCCGCGATATCGAAAAGCTGACTCGGCTTAAATTGCAGGTCGTGCCGCTGCCTGCGAACCTGCCGGCGGTCGCCACCGCCCCGGACCAGGAGCGACCCGCAAAGCGGCATTTTAACGCCGCGCCGCGCTGGCCTGACAACGGCCGGAACGATAACGGAAACGGCCGCCCCACCTCGTCGAGCCCGCGTCCCGCTCGGGCGAACGGCCAGCATTCCTCGTCGGCGGATGGGCAACGCGAACGTGCTGGCGACGCCCGCGATCTCCCGGCATTTTTGCGTCGGGACGCTGATGGCGGACGGCCTTCGCGGGCGCCTTGGTGGCAGAACAGGCGCGGCCGGAAACCCGGCAGCCGCGCAGCCAGCTCTCGATAAACCCTCCCTTGGAATGCGCGGGCGGTGTGGGGGCGGGTTGCGATTTCTGCGCGTCTCGGGATCGTAAGCTAGGCTAAGTTTCTCCGGTCATTTGGGGAGGGAGCCGATGCACGATCTGGTGATCCGCGGCGCGACGGTGGTCGACGGACTGGGGCACGACCCCGTGAAAGCGGATGTCGCGGTCGACAAGGGTAGGATCGCCGCGATCGGTGACATCAAGGGCGAGGCGCGCGAGACGGTCGATGCCCAAGGCCTCACGTTGATGCCGGGCATCATCGACATCCACACCCATTACGACGCGCAGGTCACCTGGGACCGCACGCTGTCGCCGTCGCCCTCGCTCGGCGTGACCACCGCGGTGATCGGCAATTGCGGCTTCGGCATCGTCCCGTCGCCGCCGAAGCTGCGCGACCTCATCATGCGCAACCTCGCGGTGGTCGAGGGCATGGACCTCGACGCGCTGCGTCAGGGCATCGACTGGCAGTTCCAGTCCTTCGCCGAGTACCAGGACATGGTGCGTCGGCGGGGACCGTACATGAACCTCGCGGTGCTGGTCGGCCATTCCGCGGTGCGCACCGCGGTGATGGGCGAGGAATCCGGCACCCGCAAGGAGCCGACCGCGGCCGAGCTCGCCGAGATGAAGCGCCTCGTGCGCGAAGCGATGGATTTGGGCGCGATCGGTCTCGGTGCTTCCTATTCGCCCAACCATTCGGGCTGGGGCGGCATCCCGATGCCGTCGACGATCAGCGACATCTCCGAGTTCGAGGCGCTGGTCGAGGCGATGGGCGGGCCGGGGCGCGGCGTGGTTGAAATCGCCTCGGGCACGGTGCCGGTCGAGACCATCGCCGGGATCGCCGGCCGCCATGGCCGCCGTATCTTCATGACGACGGGCCTCAGCTTCTACAACGAGCAGTTCCCCGAGCGCGGGCTCGGCATGTTCGAGGCCGCCGCAGCGGCGCAAAAGCGCGGCCAGGAGGTCTATCTCCAATTCACCTGCCAGCCGCTCTCGTTCGACTTCACCTTGGCGGCCGCCTATCCGTTCTACAGCCATCCGGCGTTCGATCCGATCAAGGCCTATGACCGTGACCAGCTGAAGGCGGTATTCCGCGACCAAAGCTGGCGAGAGCAGTTCCGCGACAATCTGCGCAACCCCAAGCCCGGCACGATCTTCCAGGGCAATTGGGACCGCGTCATCGTCGCCGCGCCGGCGAAGGCGGAGCATGGCGGGCTCGCCAACCGCTCGATCGCCGAGATCGTCAGCGGCGGCAATCGCGACCCGCTCGACGCCTTCCTCGATCTCGGTCTCGAAGAGAACCTCGACACCGGGTTTATCGGCCGTTTCTTGAACGCGGTCGACGCGGGGGTCGAGCCGCTGGTCAAGCACCAGGCCGGGGTGATCGCGCTGTCCGACGCCGGCGCGCATCTGGTCTATCTGTGCGACGCCGGGTTCGGGCTCTATTTCCTCGGGCATTGGGTGCGCGAGCGTGGCGCCTTCGACATCGTCGAAGGGGTGCGCCGCCTGACCAGCCACCAGGCCGGGCTTTACGGCATCCCCGACCGCGGCAAGATCGCGGTCGGCGCCCATGCCGACCTCATGCTGTTCGATCCCACGACAGTCGCCGTCTCGCCGGCGCGACGGGTCAATGACCTGCCCGGCGGCGGCCCGCGCACCCTGCGCGACCCCGTCGGCGTGCACGGCGTCTTCGTCAACGGCGTCCGCGTCCATGACGGCAAGGACTACGCGACCCACGCCAAGGGGCCGGGGGTGCTGCTCGACAAGTTCCTCCCCGCCGGCCCGACTGCGTTGCAGGCGGCAGCCAACTAG
>JASHUW010000044.1 GCA_030039815.1 Alphaproteobacteria bacterium | reverse complement strand
CAGGACATGCCGTCGATGTTCTTCCCGCCCGAGCCGTCGACGCAGACCGCGGCCGCCGCACCGGCGGTCGCGCAACAGCCGGCAGCGGCGCAGCCGGTCTCGGATCAGGCGGTCGCGGCGCAGCCGGCGACGCCGCCGACACCGGGCCCCGCGACCGTCGCTACGAACCCGCTCAACAAGGGGCAACTGGAGCAGCTTGTCGCGCCGATCGCACTTTATCCGGATCCGCTGCTCAGCCAGGTGCTGATGGCATCCACCTATCCGCTGGAAATCGTCGAGGCGGATCGCTGGGTGCGCGAGCCCGCGCACCAGAGCCTCAAGGGCGACGCGCTGACCAACGCGCTCAAGTCGGAAAACTGGGATCCCAGCGTCATGGCGCTGGTGCCGTTTCCCAAGCTTCTGGCGCTGATGGCCGAACGGCTGCAGTGGACGCAGCAGCTCGGCAATGCATTCCTCGCGCAGCAAGCCGACGTGATGGCGGCGGTGCAGGCGCTGCGGCATGACGCGATGGCAGCGGGGAACCTCAGGGCGACGCCGCAATGCCACTGCGTGATCCAGACCAGTGGCGACAACATCGCGATCTTGCCATCCGATTCGCAGGTCGTCTGCGTACCCGTTTACAACCCGCGAGTGGTTTACGGGCCATGGCCGGCGCCGGAATATCCGCCCGACTATTTCCCGATTCCGGTCGGATTCTACTTCGAGCCCGGCTACCCGATCGGCTTCTGGCCATTCGTCGAGCTCGCTGCTTTCGGACCGCTCTGGGGCTGGTGGTGGCTCGACTGGGGCCACTACGACGTCATCGTCGATCGCGGCCGCTACGCGGCGCTCGACCCGCATCCCGCCTTTGCCGGAAACGTGTGGGTACATGATCCGGCGCATCGCGGCGGCGTCGCCTATGGCGACCCGGCGGTGACCGCGCGGTTCGGTGCGGCCCGCGTCGCGGCCGTGACGGCAGCCACTAGGGCGGGCGAGAGAGGCATGGTCGCGGGGTTGTCGGTGGGCGCCGGCGCGGCGGCGGCCACGCGCGGCTTTGCCGCGGAAGGTGTTGCCCGTCATGCGGGCGCCGAGCGTTTCGGCGCGGCGGGCCATGTGGCCGCGACGGGTCATTTCGCGGGGAGGGCGGCCTTTGCGGCGCGGGGCGGCGGAGCAGCGCATTTCGGCCATGCCGGCTTTGCCGCCGGGAGAATGGGCGGCGCCGCGCATCTCGGCGGCGGACCGCGTTTCGGTGGCGGCGGTCATGCGATGGCGCATACCAGTTTCGGCGCCGCGCACACGGGCGGAGGTCCGCATTTTGGCGGCGGCGCCCCTCATGGCGGCGGCGCATCCCACGGCGGCGGTGCGCCGCATGGCGGCGGGGGCGTTGACCACCATCGCTAGCGTTGCCCCGATACGGCGGCCTACGCCGCCGTCGCAGTTGCTTTGAGGCGATGGCGCAGGCACACTCCGGCGGCCCGAATTCGGCCGTCGGTTGATGCCATGCGATTGCTCTCTGGGTTACTGCTTGTCGTGCCGCTCGTCGCGAGCTGCACGCCCTATCTACCGGTGAAGACCGATTTCGGGACGACCGCGGCGGTGCCGACGGGGCCGATCCCGCCGGAATACGCCAAGTTCAACGCCTATGATCCAAAGGTCAACGCGTTGCTCGCCAACCAGATTTGCGCGACGCCTTACGAGCCCGCCAAGCTCACCACCGAGAATGCGAGCCCCGGCGAACTGGTGACCGCGACCGGTACCTGCGCTCCGCACCAGCCGATCTTGGGGAATTGGCGCTAGGCTAATCCGCCGCCGAGGCCTGCAAGGCGGCTTCGTCGTTGGTGCGCAGCAGTCGATCGAAATAGGCGATCGTGCGCTGCAAGCCGACGCGCAACTGGGTGCGCGGCTTCCAATTGAGGATCGCACTGGCCTGGCCGATGTCGGGCAGGCGTTGCAGCGGATCATCGACCGGCAGCGGCCGATAGATCACGCGCGAGCGCGAACCAGTCAGGTCGACGATCATCTCCGCGAGCTCGGCGACCGAGGTCTCGACAGGGTTGCCGAGGTTCATCGGGCCGGTGATGTCGTCGGGCGCGTCCATCATCCGGACGAAACCCTCGATCAGGTCGTCGACATAGCAGAAGGCGCGGGTCTGGCTGCCGTCGCCGTAAAGCGTGATCGGCTCGCCCTTCAGCGCCTGGACGATGAAGTTCGAGACGACCCGACCATCATTCGGGTGCATGCGCGGGCCATAGGTATTGAAGATGCGCACCACGCGAATGCGGAGGTTGTGCTGGCGGTAGTAATCGAAGAACAGCGTCTCGGCGCACCGCTTGCCTTCGTCATAGCAAGCGCGCGGACCGATCGGATTGACGTTGCCGCGATACGACTCGGGCTGAGGGTGCATGACCGGATCGCCATAGACCTCCGAGGTCGAGGCCTGGAGAATCTTCGCCTTCAGCCGCTTGGCCAGTCCCAGCATGTTGATCGCACCGATCACGCTGGTCTTTGTCGTCTGCACCGGATCGTGCTGATAGTGAATGGGCGAGGCCGGGCATGCGAGGTTGTAGATTTCATCGACCTCGACATAGAGCGGGTGTGTTACGTCGTGCCGCATCGCCTCGAAATTCGGATCGTCGAGCAGATGCCCGACATTCTCCTTGCGCCCGGTGAAGTAGTTGTCGACGCACAGAACACTGTGCCCGTCGGCGATCAACCGTTCGCACAGATGCGAGCCAAGAAAGCCGGCACCGCCAGTGACGAGAATGCGCTTGGTTGAGGTACGCATGGAGGATCCTCGGGTTGGCGCTTGTTGTTGTGGGTTGTTAGGCGATCGCGCGCAAATTCGCGCTGAGGCCGGCGGGCGGTTCGGCCATGGCGCGGCCGACGCTGTGATAGATGAAGCCGGCTTCGGTCATCTCTTGCGGCTGATAGATGTTACGCAGGTCGACGATGATGGGCCGGCGCAAAAGCTGCTTGATGCGGGCGAGGTCGAGGGCACGGAATTCGTTCCACTCGGTGAGCAGCACCAGCGCGTCGGCGTCGATCATCGCGTCGTAGGCGTCTTCGCAATATTCGAGCTCGGGCAGCAGCTTCTTCGACTCCGCCATGCCCTCGGGGTCGAAGGCGCGGATCGTTGCGCCGGCCTCGATAAGCGGCGGCAGGATCGAGAGGCTCGGGCTCTCGCGCATGTCGTCGGTGTTGGGCTTGAAGGTGAGGCCCAGCACCGCGATGGTCTTGCCGGCGACGTCGCCCCCACATGCCGCGACGATGCGGTCCGCCATGCCGCGCTTGCGTGAATCGTTGATCTCAAGCACGCGCTCGACCATTGTCAGGCGCTTGCCGGCTTCCTCGGCGGTGCGCACCAGTGCGGCACAATCCTTCGGGAAGCACGAGCCGCCAAATCCCGGCCCGGCATGCAGGAACTTGCGTCCGATCCGCCCGTCGAGCCCGATGCCGCGCGCGACATCCTGCACATCGGCGCCGACCGATTCGCAAAGATCGGCGACCTGATTGATGAAGGTAATCTTTGCCGCGAGAAAGGCGTTGGCGGCGTATTTGATGAGTTCCGCGGTCTCGATCGTCGTGAACAGCACCGGCGTTTCGAGCAGGTAGAGCGGCCGGTAGAGCGCGCGCAGCACGGTGCGCGCATGCTCGCTGTCCGTGCCGATGACGACGCGGTCGGGACGCATGAAATCCTGGATCGCCGAGCCCTCGCGCAAAAATTCGGGATTCGAGGCGACATCGTAGGCGCCCGCCGGCAGGTGCAGCGACAGGATATGCTCGACGCGCCGCCCAGTACCGACCGGGACGGTCGATTTGGTGACGACGACGGTGCGGTTGGCGGGAAGCTGGGCCAGCGTCTCGGCGATCTCGGCTGCCGCGGCGAAGACATAGGACAGATCGGCATGGCCGTCGCCGCGTCGGGACGGGGTGCCGACGGCGATGAACACGGCATCGGCACCGTCGAGCGCCGCCTTCAGGTCGGTAGTGAAGGCGAGCCGCCCGGCCGCCTTGTTGACCGCGACGAGCTGGTCGAGGCCGGGCTCATAGATCGGCACTTCGCCGCGCTCGAGCCGGGCGATCTTGTCCTCGTCCTTGTCCACGCAGGTGACCGACACGCCGAATTCGGAGAAGCAGGCTCCGGAGACGAGCCCGACATATCCCGTGCCGATCATCGCTATACGCATCAGTCGATCTCCATCGCCTCTGACAGCGACCGCAGGCCAAAACGGGCCTCCGCACCGCTTATTCCCCCATCACTCGCCGCGCTGCGATATTGTGCGGGCAATTCACGGAACATTGCCCTCCCCAACCTCGTTGTCGGGCGGCATCCAAAACGGCTTTGAGCGGTCATTATGTCACAATCGGTGCTGGTCACGGGCGGGGCCGGCTATATCGGCAGCCACGCCTGCAAGGCCCTGGCCCAGGCCGGCTATGTGCCCGTTACCTATGACAATTTGTCGCGCGGGCACCGTCATGCGGTGCGCTGGGGGCCGCTGGTCGAGGGCGAGATCGCCGATCGCACCGCGGTCGCGGCCGCACTCAAGCGGCATCATGTCGCTTCGGTCATGCACTTCGCGGCCTTTGCCTATGTCGGCGAATCCGGCACCGATCCTGCCCTTTATTACCGCAATAACGTCGTCGGCACACTCGCGCTGTTGGACGCGATGCGCGAGGTTGGCGTCGATCGCATCGTCTTTTCGTCGACCTGCGCGACTTACGGCCTGCCGGAGGAGATGCCGATTGCCGAGACGACACCGCAGCGCCCGGTCAACCCCTACGGCGAGACCAAGCTGGCGATCGAGCGAGTGCTGCACTGGTATGGCCAGGCGTACGGGTTGCGCTCGGTGGCGCTGCGCTATTTCAACGCCTCAGGCTGCGACCGCGGCGGAGAGATCGGCGAGGAGCACCACCCCGAGACGCATCTGATCCCGCTGGTGCTGCGCGCGGCGCTCGGCGCGGCGGACCCGATTTCGATCTTCGGCATCGATTACCCGACCCCAGATGGGACCGCGATCCGCGACTACATCCACGTCGAGGATCTGGCGAGCGCCCATGTGCGGGCGATCCGGTATCTCGCCGAGGGCGGCGCCAGTACCGCGCTCAACCTCGCCACCGGGCGCGGCTACTCGGTGCGCGAGATCATCGCCGCCGTGGCTCGGGCGACCGGTCGCGACGTGCCGCAACGCGAGGCGCCGCGCCGGCCGGGCGATCCGCCGGCGCTGGTTGCCGATCCGCGCCTCGCGCGCTCGGTGCTTGGCTGGCAGGCCGAGTGCTCCGATCTCGACACGATCATCGGCAGCGCGCTCGCCTGGGAAACGCGCCGGCACAACGAACCGGCACGCTAGCGGGAATTTACCGGCCCCCGGCCCGTTATGCGACGGCTGCCGCTGCCCGACTGGGCGGCGCGCGGCATGACGCCCCGCGAACGCGAGGGAAGCTGGATGAGCCTTGTTGTTGACGAAGCGGTCGTTGAAACGCCGCAGGCGCCGGTCGCGGCCGCCGCCCCCCTTCGCGTCGACGGCAAGTTCTTCCGCGTCGGCGGGACGAAGCTTTTCGTGAAGGGCGTGACCTATGGCCCCTTTGCTCCCGGCTGCCACGGCGCACAGTTCCCCGAACTCGACATGGTCGAGCGCGACTTTGCGCTGATGGTGACCGCCGGCATCAATACGGTGCGGGTCTTCACCGTGCCGCCGGTCTGGCTGCTCGACGCGGCGCAGCGGCACGGGCTGCGGGTGCTGGTCGGGCTGCCGTGGTCGCAGCATGTCGCGTTTCTCGACAGCGTCGAGGTGCAGAGCGGCATCCGCGAGGCGATCGTCGCCGGGGTGCGCGCCTGCGCGCGGCACCAGGCGGTCTTCGCCTATCTGGTCGGCAACGAGATCCCGCCCGACATCATCCGCTGGCACGGCGCGCGGCGGGTCGAGAAATTTGTCGCGGGCCTCGCCGCGCTGGTGCGCCGCGAGCATCCTGGCGCGCTCGTCAGCTATGCGAGCTTCCCGTCAACGGAATATCTCGACGTCGCCGATTTTTGCGATTTCCTGTGCTTCAATGTTTATCTGCACGACGAGACCGCGTTCCGCCGCTATGTCGCGCGCCTGCAGAATTTGTGCGTCACCAAGCCGCTGGTGCTGACCGAATTCGGCGCCGATTCGCTGCGCAGCAGCGAGGCCGAGCAGCGCGATATTCTGTCGTGGCACGTCAAGGCTGCGTTTGCCGGCGGGGTCGCGGGCACGTTCGTCTTCGCCTGGACCGACGAATGGTTCACTGGCGGCCACCCGATCGAGGATTGGGAGTTCGGCCTGGTCGATCGCGAACGGCGGCCGAAACAGGCTTTCGCCGAGGTCGCCGCTCAGTATCTCGGTCCGCTGCCGCCGCCCCTGTCGCGCTATCCGCGCGTTTCGGTGGTGGTCTGCGCCTACAACGCCGAGCGGACGATGGATGCGTGCCTCGCGTCGCTCGAAAAGCTGAGCTATCCGGATTACGAGGTCGTCGTCGTTAATGACGGCTCGACCGACCGGACGCTGGAGATTTCCGAGGGCTATTCCGATTGCCGGATTATCAGCCAGGAGAACAAGGGGCTGTCGGTCGCGCGCAATGTTGGCGCCGAGGCGGCTACCGGCGAGATCGTCGCCTATACCGACAGCGACTGCGTGGCCGATCCTGACTGGCTGAACTACCTAGTCGGAACGATGGTCGAGAAGGGCGTCGTTGCGTGCGGCGGCCCGAATTTTTCACCGGCCGAGACGAGCCTGGTGCCGGAAGCGGTCGCGGTGTCACCCGGCGCACCCTGCCATGTGCTGCTCGACGATGAGATCGCCGAGCACATCGCCGGCTGCAACATGGCGTTCCGCCGCGACGTGCTGCTCAGCATCGGCGGGTTTGACCCGATCTTTCGCGCCGCCGGCGACGATGTCGACATCTGCTGGCGGCTGCAGGACGCCGGTTACCAGATCGGCTATAGCGCCGCCGGCTTCGTCTGGCATTTCCGGCGCAATACCGTGAAGGCCTATATCGGCCAGCAGAAGGGCTACGGAAAGGCCGAGGCGCTGGTCTACGGTAAGCATCCGCAGCGCTTTAATGCCTTCGGCCAGGCGAAATGGAGCGGGCGGATTTACGGCGATTTGTCGGCGGCGATGCTGCTGTTCCGCAAGCCGGTGATCTATTCCGGCACGTTTGGCCGCGGCCTGTTCCAGACGCTCTACCAACCGCCGGGCAGCATCTTTCAATACCTGCCACTGACCTTCGAGTGGACGGCCGCTTCCTTGCCCCTGGCGGTCGCCGCGATCATCGGCCAACTGGGCTGGGGCGGGTGGTGGTGGCTCCTCTTGCTCCCGCTGGCGCTTACGCTAGCAATGTGTGTCAAGGGCGGGCTCGGCACCAAGCTCGCGCCGCGCTTCGAAGGGCCGAAGGCGCGGGCGGTGATCGCGCTGCTGATCTATCTCGGGCCGTTGTTGCGCGGCTGGACGCGCGTCAAATGGCGCCTGAAGGCGCTCTCGGCTGTGGCGCGGCAGTCGGGCGACCCGGTGCAGCAGCGCGGGCACTGGCGGCGCCTGGGTTTTGTGCTGTCGTACTGGAATGAGACGGGCACCGAAAAGGAGGTGCTGCTCGACGCGCTGATGCGCGGCTGCGGCGCGGCGAAT
>JASHUW010000461.1 GCA_030039815.1 Alphaproteobacteria bacterium | reverse complement strand
GTACTCGACCCCGAGCAGAACTCGAGCTTCAACGACCATTACCTTGAGGTCGATTACGACCTGTCGGACGTGATGTTCGTTACCACGGCCAACACGCTCCGTATGCCGCAGCCGCTGATGGATCGCATGGAGATCATCCGCATCCCCGGCTACACCGAGGATGAGAAGGTCGAGATCGCCAAGCGCCACCTGATCCCGAAGCAGATCGAGCAGCACGGGCTGAAGAAGAGCGAGTGGGCGATCAGCGACGACGCGCTGCGCGACCTCATTCGCTACTACACGCGCGAGGCCGGAGTTCGCAATCTCGAGCGCGAGATCGCCAATCTGACGCGCAAGGCGATCAAAGACATCCTGATGAAAAAAGCCGGCAGGGATGCCAAGGTCCAAGTCACCCGGCGCAATCTCGACAAATACGCCGGCGTGCGCCGCTTCCGCTTTGGCGAGGCGGAGAGCGAGGATCTGGTCGGGGTCACGACCGGTCTCGCCTGGACCGAGGTCGGCGGCGAATTGCTGACCATCGAGGCGGTGACGCTGCCCGGTAAGGGGCGGGTGACGGCGACCGGCAAGCTCGGCGACGTGATGAAGGAGTCGGTTCAGGCCGCTGAAAGCTACGTCAAGTCGCGCAGCACCGTGTTCGGCATCCTTCCCTCGGTCTTCGAGAAGAAGGACATCCACGTCCATGTGCCGGAAGGCGCGACGCCAAAGGATGGCCCCTCGGCCGGCGTCGGCATGGTGACGTCGATCGTCTCGGTGCTGACCGGCATTCCGGTGAAGCGCGATATCGCCATGACCGGCGAGATTACGCTGCGTGGCCGGGTGCTGCCGATCGGCGGCCTTAAAGAAAAGCTGCTGGCGGCGCTGCGTGGCGGCCTCAAGACCGTGCTGATCCCCGCCGAGAACGAGAAGGATCTCGCCGAGATTCCGGATAACGTTAAGCGCGGGCTCAAGATCATCCCGGTCAATACAGCCGACGAGGTGCTGCTGCACGCCCTCGCCGGGCCGCTGACCCCGGTGACGTGGGCCGAGGAAAGCGAGGCGGCGCCGGCTATTCCTCCATCGAGCGAAGAACGCGCAGGCGTACTAACGCATTGATTTCCATCGACGGCCGTTGTCGTCAGCCGACCAACTTCAAGTGCGGCGGCGACAACGGCCGGTAAAGTCTAAAAAAACCTTGGTTTCCCTATGCGCGCTGACGTTGACCCGTCGTCGCCGGGCCTCTACACTCCGGTTCGCTTTCCACGAATTTTTCTTCCGAACTTAAGGGTAGGGGGCGACACGTGAACAGAAACGAACTCGTCGATGCCGTTGCGGGTAAGGCCGATCTGTCAAAAACGGCCGCAAGCAAGGCTGTCGAGGCGGTGTTCGACTCGATCACCGGAGCTTTAAAGGGGGGCGGCGAGGTGCGCCTCGTAGGGTTCGGTACCTTCTCGGTCGCAAGCCGCGCGGCCTCTGAAGGACGCAACCCGCGCACTGGCGAAAAAATCAAGATCGCCGCATCGAAGCAGGCGAAGTTTAAGCCGGGCCGGCGGCTGCGCGACTCGTTGAACTAGGTCTCGCCAAGCCAGGCCGCAAACAAGGCGGAAGCTCGGCTCGGCGAGGAGGGTGACGCGGTCGTGGCCGCGTCACCAAGAGCCATCGGCTCGGGCGATTAGCTCAGTTGGCAGAGCATCTCGTTTACACCGAGGGGGTCGGGGGTTCGAATCCCTCATCGCCCACCACGGTGGCATAGGGGTCGACGCCGAAAATTCAATCACCACATTTCGCGGGTGGTGGCCGGCTTTGCCGCGCGCCACATTTACCGGCCTGAACTGTGGCCCGGTCGCTTGACACCCCAGGGGGGCAAGGGTACGAGTGGGCGCCCCGCCAACAAGATAATGGCGACCGCATGCGGGGGCGTAGCTCAGTTGGTTAGAGCGCCGGCCTGTCACGCCGGAGGCCGCGGGTTCGAGTCCCGTCGCTCCCGCCATCGGTCGCGATTGCAAGGCGACGTTGCCAATCTTGGGGGAGACGGGGGCGGTAGGGTATGGCGCCGATCGGCGCCTCCAGCCGCGTGTCGCTAGTCTGGGGGTCGAGGGTCCGCAATGGACAGCCTGTTGACCGAATATTTCCCGATCCTGGTGTTCCTCGTCATCGCCGGCGGTGTCGGTGTCGCTATGATCACCGCGTCGTTCGTGCTCGCCCGCCAGCGGCCCGACTCCGAAAAATTGTCGCCCTACGAATGCGGTTTCGACCCGTTCGAGGACGCCCGCGTCCGCTTTGACGTGCGCTATTACCTGGTGGCGATCCTCTTCATCATCTTCGATCTCGAGGTCGCCTTCCTGTTCCCTTGGGCGGTGTCGCTCGGCGATATCGGATTGTTCGGCTTCTGGTCGATGATCGCGTTCCTCGCCGTGCTGACGGTCGGGTTTGCCTATGAATGGAGAAAGGGGGCGCTGGAATGGGAGTGATGACCCCCAGCGGCGCCCCCGGGATCGCCGTCCCGCCGGGCCGCGAGCAGGACGCGCTGCTGCGCGCCGCCACCGAGGAATTGCAGGATCGCGGGTTCATCGTCTCGACGCTCGATTCTCTGGTGAACTGGGCGCGCAGCGGCTCGCTATGGCCGATGACCTTTGGCCTCGCGTGTTGCGCCGTCGAGATGATGCATACCGGCGCGAGCCGCTACGACCTCGACCGTTTCGGCGTGGTGTTCCGGCCCAGCCCGCGTCAGTCCGACGTGATGATCGTTGCCGGTACGCTGTGCAACAAGATGGCGCCGGCGCTACGCAAGGTTTACGACCAGATGGCGGAGCCGCGCTGGGTGATCTCGATGGGCTCCTGCGCCAATGGCGGCGGGTACTATCATTATTCCTATTCGGTGGTGCGCGGCTGTGACCGCATCGTCCCGGTCGACGTCTACGTACCGGGCTGCCCGCCGACCGCCGAGGCGCTGCTCTACGGCGTGCTGCTGCAGAAAAAAATTCGACGTAGCCGCAACTTCGATCGCTGAGCCGGGGCGATGGACGAAAAGCTCACCGCCCTTGCCGAACACCTTGCCGCATCGCTCCCCGGCGTCGTGCAGGACTGTCAAATCCGCCACGGCCAGCTCGCCGTCCGCGTGCCGCGCGACGGCTTGCTCGAGGTGCTGAGCTTCCTGCGCGACGACCCGCAATGCCGGTTTACGGTGCTCTGCGACATTTGCGGCGTCGACTATCCCGACCGGCCGCTGCGCTTCGAGGTCGTCTATAATCTTTTGAGCATGAGCCATAACCTGCGCATTCGCCTCATGGTCGAGACCGACGAGGAGAACCCGGTGCCTTCCGCGACCGGGCTGTTCAGCGTCGCCGGCTGGTGGGAGCGCGAGGCCTGGGATCTCTTTGGCATCTATTTTACCGACCATCCGGATTTGCGCCGCATCCTCACCGATTACGGCTTTGATGGGCATCCGCTGCGCAAGGACTTCCCGCTCACCGGCTATGTCGAGCTGCGCTACGACGAGGACCAGAAGCGCGTGGTCTACGAGCCGGTCAAATTGAAACAGGAATTCCGCAGCTTCGACTTTCTTTCGCCCTGGGAGGGGATGGACCGCATCCTTCCCGGCGACGAGAAGGCAAGTGCCCCAGGGGAAATCGGCTCGGCGGAACAAAGCTCGAAGGCGCCATGAGCGACCCAGCCGCACCCCGCGCCCTCGACAACCTCGATCCCGGACTCGAGGGCGCTCCCCATATCCGCAATTTCACGATGAATTTCGGGCCCCAGCATCCCGCCGCGCATGGCGTGATGCGCATGGTGCTGGAGATGGACGGCGAGACCATCGAGCGCGCCGACCCGCATATCGGCCTGCTGCACCGTGGCACGGAAAAGCTGATCGAAGCCAAGACCTATCTCCAGGCGCTGCCTTATTTCGACCGGCTCGACTATGTCGCGCCGATGAATCAGGAACATGCCTTCTGCCTTGCCGCAGAGAAATTGCTGCGGATCGACGTGCCGATGCGCGGCCAAATCATCCGCGTGCTCTTTTGCGAGATCGGCCGTCTCCTGTCGCACCTCCTCAATGTCACGACGCAAGCGCTCGACGTCGGCGCGCTCACGCCCCCGCTGTGGGGCTTCGAGGAACGCGAAAAGCTGATGGTTTTTTATGAGCGGGCGTCCGGCGCGCGCATGCATGCCAATTATTTTCGCGTCGGCGGCGTCCATCAGGATTTGCCG
>JASHUW010000460.1 GCA_030039815.1 Alphaproteobacteria bacterium | reverse complement strand
CCTCTTGCCGCTGATCGGCCTCGCGGTGCTGGCGCTGTTGCCCGTCTTCTACAAGCGCTGGAGTGGGCGACGGCGCGAAGCGACGCGGTGATGCCGACGCTCCGTCCCGATCTCTGCGTGATCGGCGCCGGCGCCGGCGGGCTGGCGGTTGCCGCTGGCGCGGCGCAGATGGGAGCCAGCGTCATCCTCGTCGAACGCGCAGAGATGGGCGGCGATTGCCTCAATGTCGGCTGCGTGCCGTCGAAATCGCTGATCGCCGCGGCGGCGCAGGCGTATCAATGGCGGCGCGGCGGCGAGATGGGCGTCACTTACGCGCCGCCAAACATCGATATGGCAGCGGTCGGCGACAGCGTCGCGCGTGTCGTCGCCCGCCTTGCCCCGCATGACTCGGTCGAGCGGTTCGAGGGGCTTGGCGTGACGGTGCTCCGCGCCGCGGCGAGGTTTGTCAATCCGCGCACAATGCGCGCCGGCGACGTGGAAATCCACGCGCGGCGGTTTGTCCTCGCCACCGGCTCTTCGCCGCTGATCCCGGCAATCCCCGGGCTCGACACGGTGCCCTATTTCACCAACGAGACGATCTTCGCCGTTCGCACGAACCTACCCCACCTGATCGTCATCGGCGGCGGCGCAGTCGGGATCGAACTGGCCCAGGCCTATCGCCGGCTCGGCAGCGAGGTCACAGTGCTCGACGAGCGCCCTATTCTCCGGCGCGAGGAGCCGGACCTCGTCGCCATGCTGACGGAACGCCTGCGATCAGAGGGTATGACGCTGCGCCCGTTATCGCCGATCGCCGCCATCGAGCGCGATGGCGACGGCGTCGCCGTCGCGCTTGCCAATGGCGAGCGCATCGCCGGCTCACACCTCCTCGTCGCTGCCGGACGGCAACCGAATACGGCCGCGCTCAATCTCGCCGCCGCCGGCATTGCCGAGACAGGACAGGGCATCACCGTCGATGCGCGACTGCGCACCACGAACCGCCGCGTCTTCGCGATTGGTGATGTCGTCGCGGGCGGGCCACAATTCACCCATGTCGCGCTCTACCATGCCGGGATCGTCATTCGGAACGCGCTGTTCCGCCTGCCGGCGCGGGTCGATTACCGTGCGCTCCCCGCGGTTACCTACAGCGACCCCGAGCTCGCCGCGGTGGGCATCCGCGAGGCCGCCGCGCGCGAAGCCTATGGCAATGACATCCGCGTGCTGCACTGGAACTTCGCCGAAAACGACCGCGCCCAAACCGAGCGCGAGACCGCCGGAATGGTCAAGGCGATCGCCACCGCAAAAGGCCGCATTCTTGGCGCATCCATCCTCGGGGCCGGCGCCGGCGAGCAGATCACGACCTGGGCTCTGGCGATCGCGCGAGGGCTCAAGATCGGCGCCATCGCCAACCTGGTGATGCCCTACCCGACCCGCGGTGAAGCCGGCAAGCGCGCCGCCGGCAGCTTTTACACCCCGACCCTGTTCTCCCCGCGCACGCGCCGGCTTGTCCGCCTGCTTGCGCGCTTTGGCTGAGGGAGTGACCGCGATGCTTCTGCGCAGCCTGTCCGCTCGCCTCCTGGTGCTGACCGTATTCTTCGTGATGCTTGGCGAGGTGCTGATCTTCGTGCCGTCGGTCGCGCGCTACCGCATGACCTATTTCGAGGACCATATCGCCGCGGCGCATATCGCGACCCTGGCGCTGATCGCCAGCCCCAGCGGCAAGCTCGATCAGGCGTTGACCGACGAACTGCTTGCCGAGGTCGGCGCGCATTCGATCATTTTGCGGCGTCCGAGCGGAATGGTGGAGATGCTCGACAGCACGCAGGGCGAAAAGCCGGACCTCGACGTCGTCCTGGTGAGTGGCGGCGGCAACGTTCCGCTGATGATCGGGCGCTCGTTCGCGACGCTGTTCAGCTCGGGCAATCGCGTCATCAGCGTGATCGGCGCGTCGCCGTTCGAGCCCGACACCAAGGTCGAGATCCTCCTGGACGAAGCGCCGCTGCGCCAGGCGATGTGGCAGTTCGGCGGCCGCATCTTCCGGCTCTCGATCATCCTGTCGGTAATGGCGGCGGTGCTCGTCTATCTGAGCCTGCAATGGTTGCTGGTGCGGCCGATGCGTCGGATCACCGCGAGCATGGCCTCGTTCAGCTTCGACCCCGAGGATGCGTCTCGCGTCATCACCCCGCGCGGCGGACGCGACGAGATCGGCCAAGCCGAAAAGGAACTGGCGGCGATGCAGGAAACCGTGCGCCACGCGCTGGGACAGCGAGCGCGGCTGGCTGCGCTCGGCACGGCCGTCACCAAGATCAACCATGATCTGCGCAACATCCTTGCGACGGCGCGGCTCGTGACCGACGGGCTGACGACGAGCGCCGCGCCCGAGGTCAAGAAGGTCGCGCCGCGCCTCATCGACGCGATCGACCGGGCGGTCGCGCTGTGCAGCCGAACCCTCGATTTTTCGCGTGAGGGAGCCCCGCCTTTTACACCAAGCCGCTTCTCGCTGCGCCCGTTGATCGAGGAAATCGGACCGGCACTGCTGGTGTCGGACGAGCAGATGGCGATCGAACTCGACGTACCGGCAAATTTCGCGGTGCAAGCTGACCGGGACCAGATCTACCGCGTATTCCTCAACCTCGCGCGC